>JAOUET010000015.1 GCA_029858605.1 Coriobacteriia bacterium
CCAGCACTGGGATGTCTGCGGGAGGTCTTCCAGCAGGCGTGAGTCACCGGTGCGCGAAAGCTCCGCGAAGCCGTATTCGCCCACGTCGGTTCTCGGCAACTCTCCGCCCAACTCCAGGGCCATAAGCTGCATGCCGTAGCAGAAACCCAGAATCGGAATGCCCAGGCCGAAGATGCGCGCATCTATCCGCGGCGCATTCTCTGCATAGACGCTTGCCGGACCACCAGTGAGTATCAGCGCCGCAGGATCGCGACGCTCGATTTCCTCGACGGTCATGTCGTGCGGCACGATCTCCGAGTAGACCCTTGCTTCGCGTACGCGACGAGCTATCAGCTGCGCGTACTGCGCGCCGAAGTCGACAACGAGGACCGTCGGCTGACTCTCGTGAAGGAGCGACACGCGGCGTCCCTAGCGACCCATGCCTACGCCCTGCGACTGCTGCAGGGCCTTTCCCTCGGTCTGTAGCGAAGGGGCGACCATGACCTCGGCCTTCTGGAAAGCCTTGAGATTCTCGTACCCGCATGTAGCCATCGAGGTCCTCAGGCCGCCGATCAGATTCAGCATCCCGTCGTTCTCGCGCGCGGGTCCCACGAGGATCTCCTCGAGCGTGCCCTTCTCGCCCGCATAAACGCGCGTGCCGCGCGGAAGCTCGGGATGGAAGGTCGCCATCCCCCAGTGGTAACCGCGACCCGGTGCTTCCTTGGCAGATGCCAATGGCGAACCGATCATTACAGCGTCCGCTCCGCACGCGATGGCTTTCGCGAGATCGCCACCTGTGCGCATGCCGCCGTCGGCGATGACGTGAGCGTAGACGCCCGTCTCGTCGAGATGGCGCATGCGAGCAGCCGAAGCATCGGCGATCGCGGTGCACTGAGGCACACCGATGCCCAGGACTCGCCGTGTGGTGCAGGCGTGGCCCGGGCCCACACCGACGAGCACACCGATCGCGCCCGCTCGCATGAGGTGCAGCGCGCCCTGATAGCTGCAACATCCGCCGATGAGGCACGGGACGTCCAGATCGCGCACGAAGGCGTTCAGGTCGAGCGGTTCCTCGTATGAGGACTTGTGTTCGGCTGATACCACCGTTCCCTGGATCACGAGTATGTCGATGCCGCCGGCGATGGCATACTCGACGTACTTCTCGACGTTCTGCGGCGTGAACGAGGCCGCCGCAACCACGCCCCCCGCCTTTACCTCCTTGACGCGCTCGGTGATGAGCTCAGGCTTCACCGGCTCCTTGTAGATCTCCTGCATCTTGCGCGTCGCTTCTTCCTTGGAGAACGAAGCGATCGCATCGAGTTGAGGGCCTGGATCCTCGTAGCGGGTCTGGATGCCTTCGAGGTTGAGAACGGCGAGTGCGCCCAGCTTGCCCATCGCCACTGCGAGCGCCGGGTCCACGACGCCGTCCATGGCAGAGGCCAACACCGGCAGAGGGAAGTCGTAGTCCTTGCCATGGAACTGGAACGACCACGTGATGTCCACGTCGCGCGGATCGCGCGTGCGCCTCGAGGGTACTATCGCGACATCATCGAACCCGTACGCGCGCCTTGCGGTCTTGCCTCGTCCGATCTCGATCTCCATAGATGTCCTCGCGCCTCCTCTATCTGAAGGCCCCCTCGGGCCCTAATCGACCAGTTCAGGTCCGGTTTCGACGCATCCATATACGACGAGACCAGGCTTCCGCATCGCCGAGAATCCATCGAGCGAGCTGCCTGGTCCGATCGAATGCTGCGACACACGACCCGCGAGCCTGGAAACGGCCCCAACACGTCCCCGGTGGAGCCATTCTAGTGGAGTGCCCAGCGATAGTGAACCGAAGTGCGCGGATTGGCGCGAGGAATCCAGATGACATGTCCGGCTTGTCCGGCGGCACCGCCGCAACGACCCTCGCCCGAACCGTCTCCTACGTGTGATTCGAGAGCAGTCCGTCTCTCCCGGGAATCGTGCGTTCACAACGCCCCTTCCTCGTTGTATAATCCCGTCATGAAACCTGCGATAAGCCCCTCTGATACAACCGCCTACACTGCCACACCCTCTGCGGCTTCCCTCTACGACGAGGGCTACTACTGCTCGGAGGCGATCGTGAAGTTCACGTGCGATCTCGTGGAGCACCCCTCGTCCGATGCGCTGGTACGCATGGCCACAGGCTTCGGCGCAGGAGTCGGACGCACACAGGCGATGTGCGGCGCGCTGGCAGGCATGGTGATGGCCATGGGCCTGCTGTCCGGGCGGAGCACTGCCGATGGGCCCTACCTGCCGTCAACAGACTCTACGCGAGAGTTGGCCGCGCGTTTCGAAGAACGCCACGGCACCGTGTCGTGCGCAGACATCGTCGCCGCATTCGGGAGCATGGACGGCCCGGGCCGTCACGAACACTGCCGCGAGATCGTGGACAGCTGCGCCGAGTGGGTGCGCGACATAGGACAGCGCGAGGGCTGGTTGCCCGACACTCCGTGAAGTGCGACACCGCCTAGACGCGCCTACCGCTTCTTCAGCGCAACGTACTCCTTGCGCGGTGACACGCTCTTGTATGCGGGCCGGATGATCCTCCCACCGTTCGCGACTTCTTCTATGCGGTGAGCACACCAACCGACGATGCGCGCGATGGCAAAGAGCGGCGTGAAGAGCTCCGACGGGATGTTGAGCATCTCGTAGATGAACCCTGAGTAGTAGTCCACGTTCGCACTGACACCCTTGTACACTTTCCGCCTCTTGCCGATCGCCTCGGGAGCAAGCCTCTCGACTCTCGCGTGCAAGCGGAACTCGTCTCCCCGGCCCTTCTCTTCGGCCAGGGTCTCTGCGTATTGCCGCAGAATCAAAGTCCTGGGATCCGACACCGAATACACCGGGTGCCCCATGCCGTAGATCAGACCCGAGCGATCGAACGCCTCCTTGTTGAGGACACGCACAAGGTACGCATCGATCTCCTCTTCGTCCTCCCAATCCTCGAGAGTCTTCTTCAGATCTTCGAACATACGGACGACTCTGAGGTTCGCTCCGCCGTGCCTCGGCCCTTTGAGCGAACCGAGCGATGCGGCGATAGTCGCATAGGTGTCGGTGCCGCTCGAGGACACGACGTGCGACGTGAACGAGGAGTTGTTGCCTCCGCCGTGCTCGGCCTGAAGGACGAGGGTCAGATCCAAGACCATGGCCTCCAACTCCGTGTACTTGCTGCTTGGCCGAAGCATGTGCAGGAAGTTCTCGGCCGTCGACAACTCCTGGATCGGCCGATGGATCACCAGGCTCCTGTTGTGGAACTCCTCGAGATACGCCTGATAGGCGTAGACGGCGAGCATGGCGAACTTGGAGATCAGGTGCAGGCTCTGTCTCAGGATATTCCGGACCGAGGTGTCGTCGGGATGCTTGTCCAGCGAGTACAGCGCGAGAACGGCGCGTGTCATCGCGTTCATGATGTCGCGACTGGGCATCCGCAGGATCGCATCGTGTATGAAACCCCTCGGCAGGGTGCGATTCGTGGCCAGACGCTCCTCGAAACGCTGCAGCTCATTCCTGTTGGGCAGTTCGCCGAACAGAAGCAGGTAGCACGTTTCCTCGAAGCCCAGACGCTTCTCCGCGACGAAACCGTCGACGAGATTCTTGATGTCGATCCCGCGGTAGATCAGTCGCCCAGCCGAAGGCACGAACTCCCCGGCCTCGACAGCGTATCCGACCACGTCGCCGACCTGTGTGAGTCCGGCGAGGACGCCTCTTCCTGACACGTCACGGAGACCTCGTTTGACGTCGTACTCGGCGTAGAACGCAGGGTCGACGAAGCTGTTCCTCTCCGCGAGAGCGCTCCAGCTGTCGAGTTCGGCGTCGGCTTTCGCCCTAGGGTCGGTCTTGCGCTTCGCGGCGCGGTTCTCTGCGGCTGGAGTCACGCTCATCATCCTTTCGCCAAATGATTCGGCGCCAAGCCCCGTCGGCGACGGGAGCACGGGTCTCGGGACAAGTTGCTCGCAGGCTCCTGCTTCCAATCGTACCCAGAGCCCGGGGTTCGACACCCTCAATAGGTCTAGACGTTGAACCGGAAGTGGATGAGATCGCCCTCGGCTACCACGTGGTCCTTGCCTTCCACACGCAGCTTGCCCGCTTCTCGAGCACCTTTCTCGCCACCCAGTTCGACATAGTCCGCCCAGCTGATGACCTCGGCCTTGATGAAGCCCCGCTGGAAGTCCGTGTGGATCTCTCCCGCGGCCTCGTACGCGGTCGCGCCCTTTCGAACCGTCCAAGCCCTAGCCTGTCTGTCTCCCGCAGTGAAGAACGATTGTAGACCGAGCAGCTCGTAGGCCGCACGTATCAGCACGTTCAGCCCCGGTTCCTCGAGACCCTCCATCTCGAGGTACTCGGACAGTTCCTCTGGCGCGAGCTCGGCGATTTCGGCTTCGATCTTCGCACAGATCGGCACCGGTGCGACGCCGTCGATCTCGGCAAGTCGTTTGCCGATGTCGACTTCATCGATATTGGCAACATACAGCATCGGCTTCATCGTGAGCAGGTGCAGATCTCGAAGAAGCTCTCTTTCTTCGGCCGTCATCTCCATCTTCAGAGCGCGATGACCCGCAGACAGCCACTCGTAGACCCGCTTCACAGCGGCCAGCTTGGCGGCGATGTCCTTGTCCCGCTTGAGCTCCTTCTCGAGGCGCGATATCGCGCGCTCCGCGGTCCCAAGATCTGCCAGCACGAGCTCGATGCGGATGGTCTCGACATCACCCTCCGGATCGACGCGACCCGTCACGTGCACCACGTTCGGATCGCCGAAGTAGCGCACGACTTCCGCGATTGCGTCGACCTCCCGGATGTTGGCCAGGAACTGGTTGCCCAGACCCTCGCCTTCGTTGGCTCCCTTGACCAGTCCGGCGATGTCGACGAACTCGACGGTCGCGTGAACGATCTCCTCCGGCTCGGCGATCTTGGCGATTTTCTCCAGCCTGGAATCCGGTACGGGCACCATGCCGACGTTGGGGTCGATGGTCGCGAAAGGGTAGTTGGACACGACGGCCCTCTTGCGAGTCAGCGCCGTGAAGAGTGTGGACTTGCCCACATTCGGCAGCCCCACTATGCCTATCGACAGTCCCATGACTCTGGCCCCCCGCCTCAGGTGCTGCTAGCCTTGGTTTCGTCCAGCTACTCGGCAGACGACGGTACTCTACTCGATGCTGAGAGCTCCTGCCAGCGAACCGGGGAGGTTCCCTTGCGTATCGGCATGTTCTGCGACATGTACATGCCCCACGTGAGTGGTGTCACCAACCACATCGCACTCTACAAGCGTCGGTTCGAGGAACTCGGCCACGAAGTCTACCTCTTCACCTTCGGCGACCTGGACTACTCGGAAACCGAGCACAACGTCGTGCGTTCCCCCGGCATGCCCTGGGGCGACACAGGTTGGCGCTTCGCGCTCGACCACTCCGCCGAGGTGAAACGCCTCGCCGTCAGGGTCGACGTTGCGCACGTGCACCACCCCTTCCAGAGCGGTCGAATCGCCAGACGCATCTGCGGCAAGAGGGGAATCCCCGTCGTCTACACGAACCATACGCGCTACGACCTCTACTCCGACGCGTATGCGTGGTACGTGCCGAAGTCGGCCCGCCACGCCTACTTGCGCGCCGCGCTCAAGGACGCGTACGCGAAGGCCGCGATGATCGTCGCCCCTTCGGCAGGCATCGTCGAATGGCTGCGCACCTTCGGAATCACCGACCGCGCCACTCTGCTGCCTAACGGTATCGACACGAGGCCGTTCGCTGAGCCCGCATCGCCCGTCTCGCGCCAGGAACTGGGATTTGCCGAAGAGGACGTCGTGTTCTGCTACGTGGGACGTCTCGGCCCCGAGAAGAACACGCCGCTGCTCGCGGAGTCTTTCGCGCAAGCGCTCTTCGCGGCTCCCAACGCTCGTCTCCTCGTAGTGGGCGAAGGGCCGGCCCGCAAAGAAGCGGAGCGCGTCTTGGCTTCGGCAGGCGTGGGCGACCGGGCGCGCTTCGTCGGCGCGCAGCCCTACGCGCGGGTCCCCGACTACGAAGCCGCGGCGGACGTCTTCGTCACTGCGTCGGTGTCGGAAGTGCACCCGCTCGTCGTCATGGAAGGCATGGCGGCCGGACTGCCCGTTGTTGGAGTGCACTCGCCGGGGATATCGGACACCGTCACCAACGGTGAGGACGGTCTGCTCGCCGGAGCACCCGTCCCGGAAGCGATAGCCGAACGTATCGCGAGGATAGCCACGGATGACCGCTTGAGGCTACGTCTTGCCGAGGGTGCGCGCGTCACCGCCCAGCGCTATGACCTGCCGCACACCGCCGACAAGCTCCTGGAGCACTACGAGCAGCTGCTGTCGATGGATGCACGCCGAAGCGTGCGTACCTGAGGACCTTATGAGCACCTACCAGTCCTTGAAATAGTGACAGCAGCGCGCACAGATCGGGAAGCGCTCGTGTTTGCGCGCGACACGACGGAACTCCTGGAAAGACTCGCCGTTCCATATCTCATCGAACGATGAATCGGCGAGGTTGCCCATCACGTGTTCCTTGCATTGCGTCACGCGGCCGTCGGGCTGGATGGTCGCATACAACCAGGAGCAGCGTGTGGGCCTGCTCGAGACGAATGCCTCCGGGCGATCGTAGTAGGTCTTGATGCCTTGGCCATCCAGTGCGGGGAAGACGTTCACGAACCGGTGCTTCTTCTTCAAGTAGCCCAGCGTATCGACGAGGCGGTCCACGTCGTCCACACGCGCTTCGATGTCGAGATCGTAGACCTCCTGCATCGCAAGCTCGGGCACCAGATCGTTGTGGGCGCAAACCATGGTTTCCGTCTGAAGCCACAGATGCTGGAAGTTGATGCCGCTGGCCTCTACGTCGTTGGCCAGGTTCACGAGATCATGAAGTTCCTCGACACTTGCGTTGGACATGGCCGAGTTGATGAACACGAGCGGCCTGCCCCACTTGCGGCGCTCGCGGGCATCGACGACGGCACGCATCGCCGCCACAGCCTTGTCGTACGTACCCGGTACACCGCGAATGCGATCGTGCGTCTCTCGGGAACCGTCGATCGAAAGGGAGACCACGTCGATGCCCGCCGCAACTATCTCTTCGGCCATCTCGGACAGTCTCGCGCCGTTGCTGACGAGCATGCACACGAAGTCCGCGTCCTTGACCACGCGCACTATGTCCAGTAGTTGCCTGTGAAGCGTCGGTTCACCGCCCGTGAGCGCAATGTAGGGCTTCGGACCGCGCCACCCCCGCACAAGCCTCCCGACGAGCTCGAGATCGACGCTGCTGGGCTCGCCTCTCTTTGATTCGTTGAGCCTTATGTCCTCGCGTGCGGAATGCGCGTAGTGGCACATGGAACAGTTGAGGTTGCAGCGCTTTGTGACCGTGAGTGAGATGCCCTTGGGGTTGCCGCTGTAGCCATCGTCCCGCGCGTAGTCTCGATGGACGGTCACACTGCGCTTCATGTTAGAGAGAATCGGCGGCAACGCTTGGGGGTGCCTCAGCAGCATCGAAACGTTGCGCTTGAGCTCCACAGCCTGCCTCCCGGTACGATCTGCCGAGATGGCACCAAACCCGCTTCGCGGAGCGTGCGCATCGCCTCGGCCAGGCGAGAGTAGCACAACTACGCGCCTCATATCTCGATTCGGCAACCAGACGATTTGCGTCTTGGCCTGTGTATACTCGGCTGAGTCGAACACTTTCGGGCAATGACGGGAGAGGCGCTTGGGCGACACTGTGCGGGAAGCCCTCGCACTTGGCGGTGCGGCCTTCGTGGTGGGCCTATCCGGCGCCATGTCGCCGGGGCCGTATCTGACCGTAACCATTGCTCGCACGTTGAGCCGAGGCAAGCTCAGCGCCTTCATGATGCTGCTTGGTCACGCACTGCTTGAGGGCGCATTGCTCGTTGGGTTCGCCTTCGGCCTGCAGGAGTTTCTCAAGCGCCCTTCGGTCGCCACGGCGATGGCACTGGTCGGTGGTGCCGTGTTGCTCTGGATGGGCTGGAGCCTGATGCGTGGCGCCGTCCGTGGAACGATCGTCACCGATCTCGAGGTTGCCGAAGACCCCGGGCGCGTGGGTCCCGTCCTGCAGGGCGTACTGGTCAGTCTCTCGAACCCCTACTGGACGCTCTGGTGGGCGACGATCGGCGTCAAGCTCGCCTCGGACGGCCTTGTGATCGGCCCTGTCGGTGTCGCCGCGTTCTTCATCGGCCACGAACTCGCTGACATCGCCTGGTACGGCTTCGTGATCTTCGCGGTCTCGGCCGGACGCGGGCTGCTTTCGGACCGCATCTACCGTGCGGTGATGGCGAGTCTCGCCGCGTTCTTGCTGTATCTGGGAGTCGCGTTCGTCATCGAGGGATTCACGTAGGACGACGACCCGCGCGCGGATCTAGAGGACGGAGCAACCACGACACACAAGAAGGGCCCCGGACGCACGTCCGAGGCCCTTCGTTTCGACGCGGTGTCGCGTGATGCTACATCATGCCCATTCCGCCGCCCATGGCAGCCGCTGCAGCGGCGCTATCGGCGGGCTCGGGGATGTCGTTGACGGTGGTCTCGGTGATGAGGATCAGCGAGGCGATCGAGGCGGCGTTCTGAAGCGCGGAACGCGTGACCTTGACGGGGTCGATGATGCCCATGCCCATAAGATCGCCGTACTCGCCCGATGCGGCGTTGAGGCCGAAGCCCCTCTTGTTCTCGTGCTTGACCTTCTCGACGACGACCGAGCCCTCGAAGCCCGCGTTGTCGGCGATGGTCTTCATCGGCTCGTCGAGCGCCTTGCGCACGATCTTGACGCCGATCATCTCTTCCTCGGGAAGATCAAAGGCGTCGAGTTTCGGTGTGGCGTCGATAAGCGCCACGCCGCCGCCCGACACGATGCCTTCCTCAACTGCCGCGCGAGTTGCCTGAAGGGCGTCCTCGATGCGGTGCTTCTTCTCCTTGAGCTCGACCTCGGTAGCCGCGCCGACCTTGATGACGGCCACGCCACCGGCCAGCTTCGCCAGACGCTCCTGGAGCTTCTCCTTGTCGAAGTCCGAATCGGACTGCTCGATCTCGGTCTTGATCTGATTGATGCGGCCCTTGATGTCTTCCTCGGTACCCGCACCGTCGATGATGGTGGTGTTCTCCTTGGTGACCTTCACGGTCTTGGCTCGACCCAGCATCTCCAGCGTCACGTTCTCGAGCTTGTGGCCCATCTCCTCGGAAACGACCTGGCCACCGGTTACGATCGCGATGTCCTCGAGCATGCGCTTGCGGCGATCGCCGAAGCCAGGAGCCTTCACGGCAACCGACGTGAACGTGCCGCGCAGCTTGTTGACGATCAGCGTGGCAAGAGCCTCGCCTTCGACGTCTTCGGCGATTATCAGCAGGTTCTTGCCCTGCTGCATGACCTTCTCGAGCACAGGTAGCAGGTCCTGGACGTTGCCGATCTTGCTGTTGGCGATGAGGATCAGCGGCTCGCTGAGCGAGGCCTCCATGCGCTCGGCATCGGTGATCATGTAGGGCGAGACGTAGCCCTTCTCGAACTGCAGTCCTTCCACAGTCTCGATATCGATGCCGAAGGTCTGGGACTCCTCGACGGTGATGACTCCGTCTTTGCCCACGATATCCATGGCCTCGGCGATCTTGTCGCCGATCGTGTCATCGGCCGCCGAGATCGCGCCGACGTGTGCGATCTCTTCCTTGTCCTCGATCTCCTTGGCGTTCTCCTTGATGCCCTCGACGATGGCCTCGACGGCCTTCTCGACGCCGCGCTTGATTGCGAGCGGGTTGGCACCCGCGGCCACGTTGCGCAGGCCCTCGCGCACGATGACCTGCGCGAGCAGCGTCGCGGTCGTCGTGCCATCACCCGCGACGTCGTTCGTCTTCGTGGCAACTTCCTTGACGAGCTGAGCTCCCATGTTCTCCAGCGGGTCTTCGAGGTCGATCTCCTTTGCGATCGTCACGCCGTCGTTCGTGATGGTCGGAGCGCCGAACTTCTTGTCCAACACCACGTAGCGGCCCTTGGGGCCCAAAGTGACCTTGACGGCGTTGGCGAGCTTGTTCACACCCGCCTCGAGGCCGCGTCGGGCCTCCTCGTCGAACCTGATGTCCTTGGCCATCTAGGTGTTCTCCTCCTTCTTGCTCTCTGAAAAGAGTGCGGTTCCGCGTTGCGGCCCGCGCATGCTAGTCCTCGACGACGGCGTAGATGTCGCGCTCCTCGAGGATCTTGTACTCGACGCCGTCGATCTTGATGTCCTGGCCACCGTACTTGCCGTACACGACGGTGTCGCCCACCTTGACGTCGACAGGAACGCGATTACCGTCGTCGTCCCGCTTGCCGTCGCCCACGGCGACGACCTCGCCCCGCTGGGGCTTCTCTTTGGCTGTGTCCGGGATGACCAAACCGCTCTTGGTCTGCTCCTCGGCCTGCGCCGGCTTGACGATCACGCGATCGCCCAATGGCTTGAGATTCATGCCCTGCCCTCCTGCGATTCCACACAAAGGCCTACCGATACCGAACGTCCTGCAAAGGGGGCGTCTCTGTCACAAACCCCCTCGTCGGCGTGGTGCCGCGACAGGATATCTACCCCGTTCGCAACCTCACTAGACCGACTGCTAGCACTCAAACGCGCCGAGTGCTAGCGAATACGGATTGTAGTACTCATTCGCGCCGCGTTCAAGGGGTTTCAACAGGGAATTCAGGAATGGGGTTGAGTGCCTGCCACTCAGGTTTTGAGAGAAGCGTCATCCGCGTCGAGGCGCAGATCGGCAACCGCTTCGGCGTCGAGGTAGAGTCTCTCCCCGCGCAGAAACCGCCACGTCCCGGCAGCGGCGATCATCGCAGCATTGTCCGTGCACAGGTCCAGCGGCGGCACCGAGACGCGCACTCCTTCGGCCGAAAGCGTCTCGTGCAACGACTCGCGAAGCAGCTTGTTCGCAGCAACCCCTCCGGCGAGGCAGAACCACTGCACGCCGAGCTCCTTCGCCGCGCGCGTCGCTTTCGTGACTTGCACGTCGATCACCGCCTGCTGGAACGAAGCGGCCAGATCGGGCACGTGGATCTCTCGGCCAGCTTCGCGCTCGTGACGGATATGGTTGATGACGGCTGTCTTGAGACCCGAGAGCGAGAAGGCATAGTCGCCGGAGCGCAGCATAGCGCGCGGGAAGTCGATCGCGGCAGGGTCGCCCTCCTCGGCGAGGCTCGAGAGCACTGGCCCGCCCGGATACCCCAGACCAAGTACCTTTGCCACCTTGTCGAACGCCTCCCCGGCTGCATCGTCCAGCGTCTCACCCAGAGTGTGGTAAACACCCCACTCCGGCACGTGCACGAGCGACGTGTGCCCGCCGGACACGACGAGTGCCACAAGGGGCGGCGTCACGTCATCGTTCGCGAAAGGGTTTGCGAAGATGTGACCTTCGAGGTGATTCACACCGACCAGAGGCAAGCCGGTGGCAAGCGACAGCCCCTTTGCGTACGCGACGCCCACCACGAGCGCGCCGATCAGCCCCGGTCCGTGCGTAACGGCAATGGCGTCGAGATCGCCGAAGGTAGCCCCGGCTTCTTCCATCGCCTCTTGCACGACCGCGACGATGGCCTCCGTGTGCTTGCGCGATGCGATCTCGGGGACGACGCCCCCGAACCGCGCATGGAAGTCCACCTGGCTCGCAATCACGCTGGACAGCAGTTCGGTGCCTCCCCGCATGACGGCCGCTGCGGTCTCGTCGCACGATGTCTCGATTCCAAGGACGAGTGGCGCCGAGTGTCCGGTAGCTACGTCCGGGTACGCCTCCAGATCGAGTTCGGCCCGGTTCCACAACTCCTCGAGGCGAGCTTCTTCCCCGGGGTGCGTGATGTCGTCGCTCCACATGACGACCGCATGCTCACCGGTCTCGCTGTAGTATCCAGGTCGCACGCCCACGGTCTTGAGTCCCGCCGCCTCGTAGAGCGCCATCGCAGACCGGTTGCGCTCTCGGACTTCCAGCGTCAGATGGCGCGCACCCATTCCTCTCGCACGCCGAGCCAGATGCGCGAGTAGCGCGCGTCCGAGTCCGCGGTGACGGCAGTCGGCACGCACGGCGAGGTTCATGACGTGGGCTGCCTCGTCAAGGAGGGCCAGCCCGCCGTAGCCGAGGACCACGCCGTCGTGCTCAACGACAAGCCACGCTCTTCCGGACTCGGCGTACACCTCCTGTTCGAACATCAGCCGACTCCAAGGCGACGGGAACGACTTGTTCTCGATAGTCAGCACCGCGCCGATGTCGGCGGGCGTCATATCGCGAACTACAGCGCTCACGACTCGCCACCCTCCTTCGGACCTCGCACGCCGCAGCGTGGTGCCGCCGTTGCCTCCCCTCCGCCAAGCGCGCTCTCGGCCTCCTCGGCGTCGGATAGCCGCGTGTACACGGGAAGCACGGCGGCCGGATCGCCGTCCCCCTGCACGCCACGGGCTCTGGTATCGGCATACGCCGCGAGCAGACCGGCACCAGTCGGTGACCAAAGACGCTGCGGCAGCACGTGTGCGCGATCGCCGAGCGCCTCCAGAAACGCTCCGAGGTGCTTGTGCAGGCCGTTGCCTGCCAGGAGCAGCGGTTCTTGAACGTCTGTCCCCCACCTCTCCGCAGCCTTCTTCGGCTGACTCACATGATTCTCGTCCAGACGCTCCACGGCGCCTCTCCGCAGCCGATACAGCGCCGGGTAGACCTCGCCGCGCATCGCATCACCCACGACGCCAAGCAGCCCATGGTGCCCTCGGCAACCCCACGACACCGCGTCCAGCGTCCCGACGCCGAAGAGAGGTGCGCCGAGACCGTGGGTGAGCCCCTTCGCCGTCGCCACTCCGATTCGAACCCCCGTGAAAGACCCGGGCCCCACGCCGACAACGATCTCGTCGAGATCGCTCGGCACCAATCCCTGTCGGGCAAGCAGCTCCGATGCCTCCGGAAGCAGCCGTGACAGCGCAGCCCTGCGAGCCACGAAATCGTGACACGCCACCTCGGTCACGCGATCGCCGGCACGTTCGCCCAGCGCGAGAGCGCAGGCATCCGTCGCCGCGTCGAACGCAAGTATCAGTCGCGTCACGGCTGCCCGCCCCCTTCCAAAGTCGCGCCAGCGATCGAGGAGCATGCTTCGATCCAAGCCGAAGCGAGGCGCTCGGAACGGCCGCCGCAAGCGTCGAGATCGAAGAGACGCTCCTCGTCACCCGTGATTGTCATCGCGACGATCAGCCGATCCTCGGGTATCGACTCTGCGAACCGGTCGCCCCATTCGACGACGGAGACCCCTCCGGCCTCCAGCGTCCCCCAGTAGTCGATGTCCTCGAGCTGCAGGGGGCTGTCCAGCCGGTAGAGATCGAAATGGTTCATGAAGACCCTGCCCGGATGAACGAGAAGGATGTTGAAGGTGGGACTGGTGACAGGGTGCCCGACTCCGAGTCCCTCGGCGATTCCTCGGGCAAGACACGTCTTCCCCGCGCCGAGGTCTCCGCTGAGTAGTATCACGTCGCCCGACTGCAGCAAAGGCGCCAGCGCCCTACCTGCGGCGACCGTGGCCTCTTCGGCACTGGTCCGGAGAGCGTATCTGGTCATCGGGCTCAGTCCTCGAAAAGGGTGCCCTGCACGGAACGCGGCTCTTCGGCCACCGCATCCACTTGCGCTTCGGCTACCTCGGAAGCAGGGGCGGTCAACTCTCCGAGGCGAGCGAAGTCCTCGAAGAGCACGTCGCGCTTCGTGGCGTCGTACAGAGCGGCGGCGGGATGGAATATCGGCAGGACGTCGTACTTGCCTGAATGTTGGAGGGTTCCGCGCAGACCGGTGATGCCGCGATCGGTCTTGAGGATGAACTGCGTGGCGTGCTTGCCGAGGGTCACTATCACCCGAGGATCTATCAGGCGCACCTGCTCTCTCAGGAACGGCGTACAGGTGTCTGTCTCGTTGCGCTGTGGATCGCGGTTCCCCGGGGGGCGGCACTTCAAGATGTTCGCGATGTAGACTTCAGACCGCGTGAGGCCGATCGAGGCGAGCAGCTCGTCGAGAAGCTTGCCTGCGGCGCCGACGAAGGGCTCGCCTTTCAGGTCCTCGTTTCGCCCGGGCGCCTCACCCACGAACAGGATCTCGGCGTCCGGCTTTCCGACACCGAAGACCAGCGTCGTACGCGTGCTCCACAGCGTGCACCTCCTGCAGTCGCCGATGTGCTCGCGAAGCTCTTCGAGGCTCTCGAATTCGCTGCTCACGCGCTCATTCCTGTCACGAGAACATCACTCTCACAACCATGTCGTGACTTCGTCGACAGGGCGCCTTGCAGGCTTGCCCGACGATTCTGCCGAGTAGCCTATCGGCAGGACTGCCACCGGCGTGATCGGCTCCTGAACACCTATGGCTTCGGCGACCGCACGCTCGTCGAACGCCCCGATCCAGCAAGATGCGAATCCTCTGTCCACGGCTGCGAGCAGGATGTTGACCACTGCGGCAGCCGTGTCCTGTATCGCGTACAGATGCTCGCCCCGCGCGCCGAATCGCGCCGCACATGGCCGAGGGTCTACCGACACGACGATCGATACAGGCGCGGCCTTCGCCCACTTCTGGCTCAAAGCCGAAGCGAGCCGCTCGCGCGCCGTCAGACTGCGTACGACCGCGAACCGCCACGGCTGGATGTTGCCGGCACTCGGTGCACTGATGGCCGCCAAGAGCAGGGCACGGATGTCGGAGTCGTCTACTGCCAGCTTCGTGTTGAAGTGGCGAACGCTCCTGCGTTGATGTAGTACCTCGCTGAACTCCATCTGCAGCCTTTCATCATTTGTGCACGCTTGAACCATTCTAAAACAAGGAAAGCCGAGGTCGGCGACGAAAAGGGAGTGCGAAGGGAGTGAGGCAACCCATGAGCAAGCGACCTGATGTGACCGACGAAGATATTGGGATGCGAGCCTTCCAGCTCAAGAAGGGAAAGGCCGTCGAGCGGTCCGTGCAGAGGATGCGCCGGGGTCTCAAGGATCAGTGGGGGGCCCTCACCAACCCAGAGGTCGAGGAGCTCGAGTGGATTCTCGGCGAGTTGTGGGCGTATGTTGCGCGGGCCGAGTGGGAAGAGTTGCACTTCGGCAAGCTGTCTCTTCGCGAGGTCCGCGACATTCTCAAAGATGGGCGCGACATGCGAACGCATGCGCGCAACGCGGTCGAGGTCCTCAACGAGGTCAAAGCGATCGTGGTAGCCAAGGGCTGAATCGGAGTTCGGGGGACCCGGTTCCTGAACACCGCCTCGCAAGTCGGGGCGGTGTTCCTTTCCTGCAGGTTCGCAGCATCGCATCAAAGCGTCCGCGACTCCGCTGGGGCGGGTCGTCGCAGGCGCTCGCCGCATGTGGCGCCCGATTGCAGGTATGCGTGTGGGGCGGCACCGGACACCCCCCGGTTGGCGATACCGCCCCACGACTTGTGACAAGCGCAAAGTCGCGGCCCTAGGACAGCTGGCCGCCTGACGCCTTCTTGCGCTCGATCTTCTTCTTGACCTTCTTCAACCTGAAAAGGTCTTCGCGCGCTCTCTCGTCGAGTGTCATGCGAATGTAGGAAACCTGCTCGCGAAGCTGAGGCACGGTGACCTGTTCGAGCGCGTTCACTCGGCGGTTTGTCTTCTGTATCTCTTCACCGAGCCGCTTCAGACGTGTCTCGATGTCCGCGTACTCGATGATGACGTCCAGGATTCGCTCGAACTTGTCGGCACTCTCGTCGACTCGGGAAGAGATGCCCGTTACCGAATAGCCGCGCGTAAACGAGGTTCGGATGGGACTTTCGCCTTTCGTCACGACCGGGACGGACACGCCCATGATCTTGGTACCGGTCATGTCTACGACGACCTCGCCCTTGGTCGCCATTCCGGCGGACCGAAGAGCGACGGTGCCGTCAACAGCCTTGGCCACAGCAAGCGAGTACTGCGCCTCGGATACGTTCTTCTGGAGCGCTTCCGAGAGGCGCAGGGTCTCGTCCATGACGCCCATGAACTCGATCAGGAGAGCGTCGCGCTTCTGCTTGAGCAGGTCCATGCCCTGCTCGGCAAGCTTGATCTGCTCTCGCCGTTCGAGAAGCTCTGCGCGTGTTGGCCGAACTTCCTCCATACCCGAGGCCTCCTAGACGTCGCCCTGCTCGCCGGCGTTGGGATGGTAGGCATCGACGAAATCGCGGACGCGCTTCAGCTCGCCCATCGGCAGACCAGCCATCAGCTCCCAGCCGATGGTCAGAGTCTCTTCGATGCTGCGTCCCTCTTCGCCCTGGCCGACGATGCGCGCCTCGAAATCGTCCGCGAAGCGCAGGTATCTGCGGTCCGTGTCCGACAGAGCCTCTTCGCCGACGATGGCGACGAGCTTGCGCAGGTCCCGACCCTGAGCGTAGGCCGCGTAGAGCTGGTTGGCGACTGCACGGTGGTCGTCGCGCGTCTTGCCCTCACCTATACCGAGGTTCATCAGCCGCGACAGGCACGGCAGCGTGTCGATTGGAGGGTAGACTCCTCGGCGGTGCAGGTGACGGGACAGAACGATCTGGCCCTCGGTGATGTACCCGGTCAGGTCGGGAATAGGGTGCGTGATGTCGTCGTCGGGCATCGAGAGGATCGGCAGCTGCGTGACCGAGCCCTTGCGGCCTTTGATTCGACCGGCGCGCTCGTAGATGGTCGAGAGGTCCGTGTACATGTAGCCCGGGAACCCGCGGCGCCCCGGCACCTCTTCCCGTGCAGTCGAGACCTCGCGCAACGCCTCACAGTAGTTCGTCATGTCCGAGAGAACGACGAGGACCTGCATGTCCTTCTCGAATCCCAAGTACTCAGCCACGGTCAGCGCGCAACGCGGAGTAAGCAGGCGCTCGACCGTCGGATCGTCGGCAAGGTTGAGGAAGAACACGACTCGCTCGAGCGCGCCCGTGCTCTCGAACTGCGACATGAAGTAGCTCGCCTCGCGGTGCGTGATACCCATCGCGCCGAACACGATCGCGAACTCTTCGCCGGAGACCACACGCGCCTGCCGGATGATCTGTGCCGCTAGCTCGTTCGCCGGAAGACCCGAACCCGAGAATATCGGCAGCTTCTGACCGCGAACGAGAGTGTTCAGGCCGTCTATTGCGGAGATACCCGTTTCGATGAAGTCGGCTGGCTTCTCGCGCGTGTACGGGTTGATCGGGGCACCCGTGATATCCAATCGCGATTCCGGGATAATCGGCGCTCCTCCGTCAATCGGCTCTCCTACGCCGTTGAGCACCCGGCCGAGCAGTTCGGGAGAAACGTCTATGCGTGCGACATCCTCGAGGAATCGAATCTCTGTCGCATCGACGTCTATGCCCTGTGTGCCCTCGAAGATCTGGATGACGGCGACGTCACCCGAGATCTCGAGGACCTGACCGGAGCGTCGGCTGCCGTCCGGCATGCGCACGGCAACCATCTCGTTGTAGGCGACCGCATGCACGTTTTCGACGAAGACCAGAGGGCCGGTCACGTACTTGATGGTCCGGTAGTCTGTGGAAACGAGCGACAACTTCGTCTCCGCGGGCTTGGTGGCGGTGTCCTGAGCCATCTAGTACACCTCGATCTCTGCGATATTCTCGGCCAACTGAGAACAGAGTGCTGGCAGCTTCTCCAGCGCCTCATCGTGCGGGGTGGTCTTCATAACTGCGATCTCGTCCTTTACGGGCAACTCCAGAATCTGTCGCAGTGAAGCGCCACGGTTTAGCGCGGATGTCGCCGCGTCGTAGAACGACAGGACCGTCTTGAGCATCCAGTACTGCTTCTTGGGTGGGCAGTAGGCATCGATGTCGTCGAATGCGAACTGCTGCAGGAAGTCCTCGCGAAGCATTCGAGCGACCTCCAGGATGATCTTCTCCGACTCGGGCAGTGCGTCCGGGCCGACGAGTTGCACGATCTCCTGCAACTCCGTCTCCTTCTGGAGGATGAACATCGCACGGTCCCGCATCTCGTGCCAGTCCGCGGCCACGTTCTCCGCGAACCACTCACTGACCTGGCTGAGGTAGAGCGTGTAGGACTTGGTCCACGAGATCGCGGGGAAGTGGCGGCGATGCGCCAAAGATGTGTCCAACGCCCAGAACGCACCGCATACGCGCAGCGAGTTCTGCGTCATCGGCTCGGACATGTCTCCACCTGCCGGCGATACCGCGCCCACCATCGTGACAGATCCGACACGATCAGTATCGGCGCCGAGCGGCTGCACTCGCCCGGAACGCTCATAGAAGCTCGCGAGACGTGTCGCCAGGTACGCCGGGTAGCCTTCCTCGCCCGGCATCTCCTCGAGACGGCCCGAAACCTCGCGCAGCGCCTCGCCCCAGCGAGACGTCGAGTCCGACATCATCGCGACGTTGTAGCCCATGTCGCGATAGTACTCGGCAAGCGTAGCGCCCACGTAGATGGAGGCTTCGCGTGCGGCGACCGGCATGTTCGATGTGTTGGCCACCAGCACGGTTCGATCCATGAGCGGCGCACCGGTTCTGGGATCCTCGAGCTCAGGGAACTCGGTGAGAACCTCGGTCATCTCGTTGCCGCGCTCTCCGCAACCCACGTAGACGATGATGTCGACGTCCGCCCACTTGGCGAGCGACTGCTGGGTTACCGTCTTACCCGTCCCGAAACCGCCGGGGATGATCGCGTTTCCACCAAGCGCAATCGGGAAGAACGTATCGAGAATCCGCATGCCCGTCGTGAACGGGTGTGTCGGATCGAGTTTGCGCACATACGGACGGCCCTCGCGGACGGGCCATCTCTGCACCATCGTGAGTTCCGTGCCGTCATCGAGAGTCGCAACGACATCGAACGCCGTGTAGTCTCCCGCAGCGGCAACGGACGCTATCGTTCCCGACACGCCTGGCGGAACCATGATCTTGTGAATGATCGTCTGGCCCTCGGGTGTCGTCCCGATCACGTCGCCGCCAGCGACTTCCTGACCCTTTTCGGCGACCGGCGTGAACGCCCATTTCCGCTCACGGTCCAGAGCATCCGCAACCGTACCGCGCTCGATGTAGTCTCCCGACTGCGCGGCCACGACAGGAAGCGGCCGCTGTACGCCATCGTATATCGAC
>JAOUET010000151.1 GCA_029858605.1 Coriobacteriia bacterium
ACTCTAGGACGCGGATAGCTTGCGTGCCCCTACTGCTCGCTGTGACAGAAGGAGCAGAAGGACCGGCTGTGGCACTCTAGGCAGCTCTCGAAGCCCTCTACCTGCACGAAGTCATCGTGCGTCGTCAGCCAATCGGGCTCGTGGTTCACGTGGCACTCGCGACACCAGTCCGAGTCGTGGCAGGTGAAGCAAGCCCTCGTGTCCAGCTGTGCCCGCTCCACGTGGGCGTCCACCCACTTCTCTCGCGGAGTGTGCGACGGCGGCTTGTTCTCGTGGCATTCGTCGCAGAACTTCAGGCCGAATTCGTGGCACTGGAAGCAAGAATCCTCTCCCACCTCGAGAGCCTCCGGCCCGTGGGTCTCCAGCCAATCCTCCTGCTCGTGTTTCGCCGTCCATGGCAAGACCCGTCCGCCGTGACACCCCTGGCATTCTTTGGGGGCTATTACGTGCGAAAGGAAGGGTTGTGCGTGCTTGTACGCCGACTTCCCCGAGTGGCAGGTCGTGCAGTCCACGTCGTAGTCTTCGGGTCTCATCGGAGAGTCCGGCTCAAGACCCGGGAACTCCGAATGGCATTCCTTGCAGAATCCGACGTCTACCAGACGCACGACGTATTCGTTCGTGCGCTCCTCGAGGCTGATGCTCTTGTGACAATCCGAGCACACGAGTCCAGGGAGTAGCTCGCTCGTCAGGTGGATGCGGTGCAGCGGCAAATCTGACGATTCCTTGGAGCCGTGGCAGGCAACGCACTGCTCCTTGCTCAAGTCGGTCGCGTTCTCATGCAACTCGGCGAGTTCTGTCTCTTCCTCGACCGGGAAGAGATCGTAGCGCACCTTCTGTATCGCCGTGATCCAGGTACTCGCAGGGCTTTCGTCCGGAGTGCTGGTCAAGAAGCTCGCCAAGATGAGCCCGTTCAGCAGAATCGAGGCAAGCAGCAGCTTGACCCACGTCCTGTGCAACTGCTTCGCTCGCTCGTTCGCCTGTTCTGCTTCGTGCTCGCTCATTCCATCTCTCCCAAGATGCTCAGTGCGATGATCCCGATCATCGTGATAGTGATCAGGACAAGAGCCAGCTTGCGCTTGGACAACTTCTTCTCAGGGTTCCTGTCGATCCAGGGAATCAGGACGAGGAAGACGATTCCCACGACCGGCACGAGCGTGCCAACGAGCGGCGACACGAAGTGGAGGAACGCATAGAGGAACAGGAAGTACCACTCTGGCTTCGAACCCTCCGGCGTAATCGCCGGATCTGCCTTGATGTCAAGACCCGCGTGCATGAAGATCGCGAGCACCGTGTACAGCGAGAGCAGCAGCAGAACTGCCGCAACCTCGGACAGGATGTGGTCCGGCACGAACCGAACCGTCGGCTGGTCGCCCCACTCCTTCTCGTGGTCGTATTCGCGCACTTCGCGCACGTTCTGTGACTGACCTTTCACTAAAGCCTCCTGCTTACAGCGGCCCGGAGATGCCTTGCTTGCGAATCATCCAGAAATGGGAGATCAGGAAGATCATCAGCGCACCCGGCAGCAAGAAGACGTGTGCCGAGTAGAACCGCGTGAGCGTCGGCGCTCCGATCGCGGCGCCACCCATCACTATCTGAGCGATCCAATCGCCCACGATCGGCACTTGCTGCATCAGCGAGATGGTCACGGTCGATCCCCAGTAGGCCTTCTGGTCCCACGGCAGTAGGTAGCCGGTGAGACCGAAGCCCATCGTTATCACGAAGAGAACAACGCCAACGACCCAGTTGAATTCGCGCGGGTGCTTGTACGACGCAGTCACCAAAACGCGAAGCATGTGGATGATGATGAAAATCACCATTAGGTGGGCGCCCCAAACGTGCAGCGATCTGACGAGCCAGCCATAGTTCACGTAGTTGCTGATATAGAACACGCTCTGGTAGGCACGCTCGGGAGTGGGCGTGTAGTAGAACGAAAGGAAGATACCGGTCAGTGCCTGCATCAGTGCGACAGTGAACGTCAGCCCGCCGAAGCAGTACCAGAACGCCCGCGCGTGCTTGGGCACCGGCTTCTCGAAGACGCGCTTGCGCAGGCGGTAACGCATGTCGAAGCGCTCGTCCAACGGCGCAGCAATCCCGTCGAGTATCTTGCTCATCTCTGCACTTCCCTAGACCCGGAACCCGGATACGACGATCTCGCCCTCGACGACCTCGAACTCCGCTTCGATCATGTCGCGCGGCGCTGGTCCGCCGAGGAGCTTGCCGTCAATCGTGAAGGAGCTCGCGTGACACGGGCAGTCGAACTCCTTGGATGACTCGTTGTATGCAAGCTTGCAGGCCACGTGTGGGCACGCTGCGTTGTAGACCTTCAGCGAAGAGTCCTCCATCTTCACGACGTAGAGAACGTCATCTCCGTACTCGGCTAGAACCGGCTTCCCGGGTTCGAGCTCGTCCTCGCGCCCCACGGCCAGCTTGCCGACCTTGGTCTTGCCTTCGATTGAACGCCCCGGCGGCACAACTGCCCGACCCACCATGGTCACGGCAAACACAGCTGTTGCGCCCATCGACATCGCGGCAATCCAAGCCACGAAGTCCCTGCGGTCCACGGTGTTTGCGTCCGAAGGCGTCGCGTCGGTTTGGGCCATGCATTCGATGCAAGATTCATCCTGGTCTTGCCCGCCGGAGACTGTCGGAATGCGCTCCTCCGCGGCGGGCTCGGTTCGATTCTCCATCGCTGAATGCTCCACGTACGGCCGCGTCGCCTACGACGCCGAATCGACCGTGGCAGCCGGAACGCCCACGAGAGCACAGATTCGCTCCATCCTGGACGCGAGCAGGAAGAAGATTCCCGACACGGTCATAGGGGCGACCAGCACGGTCGTCATGACGAGCCATACAGTAGGCTCCCAGGCGAAGAGCACGCCCCAGACCAGGACGGCGATTGACGCGGCAAAGAGGAGTACGGCGGCGGCCCGCTCGTAGAACCAGCCGACTGCCAGCACAACGACCGCTGCGGCGAACGGGTAGATCGCTCCGCCAACGGAATCGACGACACCCTCGCCGCCGAAGCTGAAGCGTGCTGCAAACGCCGCGATTATCCAGAAGACGCCTCCACCGATCACGAGGCCTCTTGCAGCGATGCGTTCGAACACGATCTTGTCCGGGTTGCAGACAGGCTGTTTGCTCATTTCGCTACCTCCTAGGCAAGCGCACGCACACAGCGCGTGCCCTCAACCATCAAGTCCGTGTAGACGATATGAGCGTACCCTCACGAGGTGAGGAACAGGTTGTCCTGGCATTAAGGTTCTGTTAGCGCCCCTACCAGCCTGGATCGCCCAAGAGTGGATCACGCGGAGGGTAGGGAGAACCGGAATGTGGCACCAACGTCGGGTGCGGACTCGACCTCTATCTCGCTCCCGTGCGCCTGCACGATTTCGGTGGCGATGGACAGGCCGAGGCCTGCACCCTTGCCGGTTTCACCAGACGCAGCTCCACGATAGAAGCGCTCGAAGATCCGCGTCTGCACGTCCGGCGATATCCCCGGCCCAGTGTCGCTCACCTCGATGAAGACCGATGAGTCGGATCTTGCCGCACGGAGGGTAACTCGGTCCTTGGGCCTGGAATGTTTGAGCGCGTTGTCCACGAAGCCCAGCAGGACTTGTTGCACACGCTGGCGATCGCAGAGCACGGCCAGGTCGTCTCCGGCGAGATCGGCGTGAAGCGTGACGTCGGCGTCCTCGGCAAGAAGGCTCATGAGCTTGGTGACGTCGTCGAAGAGGGCGCGCACCGGTACAGGTTCGATCTCGAGTTCCATGCGCCCTGCGTCGATTTGCGCGAGCGTGAACAGGTCGCTCACCAGCCGGCTGAGCCGCTCCACTTCCGTCTCCATGGTGCGCAGGAAGTCGTCGCGCACGTCCGCCTTGTCCTTCGCACCGCTCTCGAGGAGTTCGATGAATCCCTTCAGCGCCGAGATGGGCGTGCGCATCTCGTGGCTGGCGTTGGCGATGAAGCGGCGCTGCGCTTCTTCGTAGCGTTTCTGCTCGGTAACATCCGCGAGCAGCAGAACGGTGCCGTCTACACGACCCTCGCCGACGATCGGCGTGGCATGCACCAGGAGAATGGTGTTGCCGAGTTCAACCGTCTCGACAGCGTGCTCTCCGGCGAGCCCGCTGTGTGCGAGCGAGATGACCCTCTCGTCGATCACGGCGTTCTCGATAGCCTGGCCGGTCAGGTCGACAGCCTTCATGCGGAGGATTCGCTCCGAGGCCGGGTTTGCGAGGCGCACGACGCCGCTCTCGTCGAGGGCGAGCACTCCTTCGGCAAGGGACTCCACAACTGCGCTGATCTCTTGCTCGTGCTCTCTGACAGCACTGAAGGCCTCACCGAGCTGCACGGCCATTCGGTTGTAGACGTCGGCGAGCTCCCGAATCTCATCGGGCACGAGGCCTTTAGGCAGTCGCTGCTGAAAGTCCCCGTCCGCGATGGCGCTCGCAGCACGCGTCAGCATCTTTACGCGACGACCTATGAAGTCCGAGAACGCGAAGCCGAGAAGGCCCGCCACGGCAAGCGCGACCCAC
>JAOUET010000152.1 GCA_029858605.1 Coriobacteriia bacterium
GATTGCGGCAGTGACGTCGTCCCCGTTCATCAGCACCCGTGTCGGCACGGCCGAAGAACCCTGGTGCTCGAAGGCGATATCGAGGTCTCTCGCTATCTGCGCGACGGTCGCCTCGTCGTCCAGTTCCGCGCCCGCTCCGAGGGCGGCGACGGCAACGCTTCTATACATCGCGCCCGTGTCCAGGTATCGCATGCCCAATCGCACGGCAAGCTCCTTGGCGACAGTCGACTTCCCGGAGCCCGCAGGGCCGTCGATCGCGACTATGACGTGTTCGCCCGCTGAGGTCACAACAGCCCCGTCATTCGGCTCAAGTCGCCGAAGAAGTCGGGGTACGAAACGTCTACGGCCTCGAATCGGTCGACACTGACTCCGGACTCGGACGCGAGACCGGCGACGGCCCACGCCATGGCGAGCCGATGGTCGCCCAGGGAATCAAGGTTCCCCGACTCGAAGATGGGCCCGCTCGCGGAGCCCTTGCCCTGTATCTCGAGGGCGTCCTCCTCGACGGAAACGTCCACTCCGAGCGTGGTGAGTGCCCGCTCGATCGCCGCCAGCCGGTCGGATTCCTTGACGCGAAGCTCCCCTGCGCCCTCGAAACGCGTGTAGCCGGTGGCGCTCGCCGCAGCGACCGCGAGGATCGGTATCTCGTCTATCAGAGAGGGGATCTCCTCGGCCTCGACGAGGGTGCCGACAAGACCACTCGAGTACTTCGCGACGATATTGCCTGAAGGCTCCCCGGCATCGGGCGCCTCGGCCTCGATCTCGACATTGGCGCCCATGCGCTCCAGAACGCGCAGGAAACCGAGTCGCGTCGGGTTCAAGGACACACCCTCGATCCGTATGTCGCTGCTGGGTAGGATGGCCGCCGCGACGATGTGAAAGGCTGCCGAAGACAGGTCCCCGGGAACGTTCACTTCCGCCGCGGTGGGTACCACCGGGCCATCGACCCAGGCCTCGTGCTTCTCTTCGGCGACACCCACCTCGACGCCGAAGACCGGCAGGAGGCGCTCGGTGTGGTCTCTACTTCTCGCAGGCTCGGAGACGCTGGTGCGTCCGCTCGCGCGCATGCCGGCCAGCAAGATCGCCGTCTTGACTTGCGCGCTGCCGACGGGGTTTGCGTAGGTCAGTGGCCGAAGGGAGGCGCCGGTCACCATCACCGGCAAATGGCCGTCGTCAGTCACGAAGTCTGCGCCCATCTCGGCGAGCGGGTCGGTGACGCGGCTCATGGGCCGCGTCGACAGGGACTCGTCGCCGGTCAGAATCACCTGCACGTCCCATCCCGCGAGAACGCCCATGAGCAGGCGCGCCGTGGTGCCGCTGTTGCCGCAGTCGATGGGCGCCACGGGTCTGCTCGGTCCGACGCTGCCCCAACCGGCAACGACGCCTTCGAGGGAGCCGCCTTCGGCGAACTGCAGGTGAACGCGAGCTCCCAGCGCCTCTACCGCAGCGATCGTCGAGCCGACGTCGGCGCTATCCAGAACGCCGCTGAGACGGGAGGGGCCTTCGGCCATGGCCGAAAAGAGAACGGCGCGATGAGATATCGATTTGTCGCCCGGAACGCGAACGGTTCCCCTCAGCGGACCGGCAGCCGGACGGATGTCCTGCCACATCGGCTACACCTCGCCGTCGTGTTCCAGCGGACGGAGGCGCGGCTCGTACCCACGATCCGTAAGATCGTCGATGAGGCGGTCCACGTCGCCCTCGTCGGTCAGAACGAGAACGAGCACGGCGGTATCCTCCGACTGGTGGTCGATCTCGATAGCCTCGATGTTGCACCCGGTTCGGCCGACTGCGGTGGTCACCTCTGATATTACGCCAGGGCGGTCGATGACCGGCACCAGGAGTTCGGTGAGGCGCTCGCTCGCAGGCACCCACTGCGCAGGCAGCGAGCGGCGTACGTCGGCGGCGCGGGCAAGCCAGTCGCGCACCGCGTCGGCGTCGTGCGTGCGTACCATGTGAGCGAACTCGCCTAGGACCTCGCGAAGCTCGTCGATGCCTTGGGCCACCGCATTCGCGTTGTCCAGGCAGATTCCGGTCCACAGATCGGGACTGCCCGCGGCGATACGCGTGGTGTCCTTGAAGCCACCAGCCGCGAGCCTCATCAGTTCCCCCTGGGGGCCGGAGTGCGAGGCCGCTACGTCCACGAGTGCCGAAGCAGTCACATGAGGGACATGGCTGATGACGGCGACGGCCTGATCGTGATCATCGGCGTCGACGGAGATCACTCGTGCTCCGAGGGCGGTCACGAACGCGTGGACGCGACGGTACGCGTCCATGTTCGTGTCGGCGCTGGGAGTGAGGACGTAGTAGGCACCATGGAGCAAATCGCTTCGTGCGGCCTCGACTCCGCTGCGCTCCGAACCCGCCATCGGGTGTCCGCCGACGAATGCCGCCCGCGAACCGAGACATTGCTCGGCGGCAGAGATGACGGCGGACTTCGTGGAGGCGACATCGGTCACGACGCCTGAGAATCGCGCGTCGCGAAGGCGGCAGAGCCAATCACCGATCGCCGAAACCGGCGTGGCGATCACCACAAGCGTCTCCAGGCCCCCAGCCAGGACATCGTCGACCTTGGGGTCGTCCGCCTGGACGGCTCGGTCCACAACGCCGTTTTCGAGAGCGAAATCGAGCGTCTTCGCGCTACGTGAGATTCCCACGACCTGTGGCGCCGGCTGGAGCCGACGCGCGGCTGCGGCGATCGAACCGCCGATCAGCCCGACTCCGATGACGACTACCCGCTCAAAGCGCATCAGGTCCACCCTAGCCGTAAGCCTTGGAGTTCGATCAGCGGGCGAAGGGACTCCATCAGCTCCGAGAAGCCGTCCGGCGTCAGAGACTGAGGGCCGTCGCACTTCGCGTGCTCGGGATCCGGATGGACCTCGACCATCACGCCGTCGGCGCCGGCCACCAGACCCGCGCGACACATGACGCCGACGAGCTCGCGGCGGCCTGTGGCATGTGATGGGTCGACTAGGACCGGCAGGTGGGTGAGTTGCCTCAGCGCCGCCACACCCGACAAGTCGAGCGTGTTGCGGGTGTACGTCTCGAACGTGCGGATGCCGCGCTCGCAGAGGATGAGATCGCGGTTGCCGCCCTTGAGGATGTACTCCGCGGCCGAGAGGACCTCTTCGATGGTTGCCGAAAGGCCCCGCTTCATCAGGACGGGCTTCCCCATCTTGCCGAGTTCGTCGAGCATCATGAAGTTCTGCATGTTGCGTGCGCCTACCTGCAGGACATCGGCCCATTCGGCCACTGTCTGCGCATCCCGAACGTCCAGGACCTCCGTGACCACCGGCAGGTCGTGCTCGTCGGCGGCGGCACGCAGCATCTTGAGGCCCTCGAGGCCGAGGCCCTGGAAGGCGTATGGGCTCGTGCGGGGCTTGTACGCGCCGCCGCGGAGCATTGTGGCGCCTGCCGCCTTGACCGCCGCGGCCGTCTTGGCCATCTGCTCCTCGGACTCCACCGAGCACGGGCCTGCGATGACCGCAATGTCCCCGGCGCCGACCACCGCATGGGGTCCGATGCGCACGACCGTGTCTTCGGCTTTGAAGTCCCTGGACACGAGCTTGTAGGGCTTCAGTACGCGGATGACCTCTTCGACACCGGGCAGACCCTGGAGCTCGAGCGAATAGACGATTTCCCGGTCGCCGATGACGCCGATGATGGTCTTGATCTCCCCGCCGGAAAGATGCGCTTGCGCACCGGCTTCTTGGAGCAGGTCTACTACGTGTTGTATCTCGTCCTGGGACGCATGGTCCCTCATCACGACAAGCATGATCGCGTCACTCCCCTATCGCGCATCCTGCACAGCGTCAAGCGCCGAACAGCGACCTAGATGCCGCCCAGCTTCTGGACGACCTTCTCGAAGGCCGCGCACACGATCTTCGTGTCTTCGGGGGTGCCGATTCCCAGCCGAAGCGCCGGAGCGGTGCCGAAGTCGCGCGCGATGACGCCCTCGAGAAGGAGCGCCTCGAACACCTCGACCGGCTTGTCCGTCATGAGATACACGAAGTTCGTCTCGGACGGAACGTATCGCACACCCAGCCGGTCGAAGCACGAATAGATGTAGGTCTTCTGCTCCTGGTTCTCGCGCCTTCGGCGCTCTACCTCAGCGTCTTCGCCCAGAGAATGGTAGGCGGCCGTCTGGGCGACGCTGTTCACGTTGAACGGCTCGCGCACCTTGTGGACCGCCTCGACCAGCGGCTTGGGCATGATGCCGTAGCCGATGCGGAGGCCGGCGAGCGAGTAGATCTTGCTGAAGGTGCGCAAAACGACAAGCGGTCTCTCGCCGTCGAAGTACGCCAGGCCATCCGGGTATTCGGGATCGGTGACGAATTCGAAGTACGCCTCGTCGACGACGACAAGCACATGACGCGGCACCTTGCCGAGGAAGTCCTCGAACTCGGCACGGCGGTAGATGGTCCCGGTGGGATTGTTGGGGTTGCACAGGAAGAGGATGCGCGTCTTGTCGGTGACGGCGGCGAGCATCGCGTCGAGGTCGTGCACCTCACCTTCGGCGA
>JAOUET010000016.1 GCA_029858605.1 Coriobacteriia bacterium
GCGAGTGTGCAACCGCGCCTTATGTCGTCCTCCTCCAAGTAGCCCGTTTCGAGGATCACCTTGACCAGCGCAGTACCCTCCGAGTGCTCCGTCACGGCTCGAACGACGGCTCGAATGTCGTCCTGCACGAACGACTCTTCCTTCTCGAGAAGTGCGGCTATGTTCAGCACCATGTCGACCTCGGCACACCCGAGGTCGACGAGCGTTGCCGCTTCTTCGGCCTTGGTCTCCGTGTTCAGATAGCCGAGCGGGAACCCGCAAACCGAACAGACCTCCGTGGGCGTTCCCGCCAAGCGCTGCGCGGCAACGGGCACGAGAAAGGGCGACACGCACAGCGCCGCGAACCCGCAACCCCGGTTCGCCTCGATCCATTTGGCACCCTCGTTGAACCCGACCGTCGGTTTGAGTAGCGTCTGATCGATCACCGCGGCCAGTTCCGCGACATCCACGGCTCTCACAGTCCTTCCCCGTAGCCGAACCTGCGTATCTGCGCGGCATCCCGTCGCCAGTTGCGTTTCACCTTCACGACGAGATCCAAGAAGACCCGGCTCCCGAGCATGCGCTCGAGATCCTTGCGCGCCTCGGTACCGATGCGCTTGATCCTCTCGCCGCCCTTGCCAACGATTATGCCCTTCTGTGAATCGCGCTCCACGTAGATCACGGCGTGCACGCGCGCCAGATCGCGGTCCTCGTCGTACTCGAAGTCCTCCACGACGACTCCGACCGCATGAGGCACCTCGTCGTATGTGAGTCGGAGTACCTTCTCCCGCACGAACTCCGCAATCATGACTTCGACCGGTTGATCTGTCTCCATGTCCTTAGGGAAGTAGCGTGGGCCTTCGGGCAGCAGCCCGACCACGCTCTCGACGAAGCCACCGACGTTGAAGCCCGTAGCGGCGGACACGCCCACGACGTCATCGAACTCCGCCAGCTTCTTCGCCTTCGCGATCTGCAGCTCGGCTTCTTCCGGGCCTACCAGGTCGAGCTTCGTCAGGACCAGGATCCTGCGTGCCGATGAAGCCGCTAGATGGCGTGCCACCCATTCGTCCCCGCGACCCACCGGCTGGGCAGCGTCCACGACGAGACACGCCACGTCGACATCGCTGAGAGCATGTAGGGCAGACCGATTCAGCTCTTCGCCGAGTGCGTCGATCGGCTTGTGCAGTCCAGGCGTGTCGACTAGGACCACCTGTGCGTCGCTCCGGTCTAGCACGGCACGCAAGCGGTGCCGCGTCGTCTGCGGCGTGTCCGAGGTGATCGCGACCTTCGACCCGATCACGGCGTTCAGTAGTGTCGATTTGCCGGTGTTCGGCCTGCCGAGAAGAACGGCAAAACCGCTTCGCAGTCCACTCATCGGGGACCCGGGCCCTCTACTTCTCGTCGTCTTGGTCGAGGTACCCGCGAACGAATGCTTCCGGCTGAAGCTCTTCCAGACTCATGACGACCACTTCGTCCGTGCGACCGCCCAGAATCACGCGCATCGCAGGGTTGAACTCCGCAAGTACCTGCCGGCACGCGCCGCACGGGACCGTCGGTGCCTCCGAGTCCCCCACTACCGCCACGGCATCGATGTCCCGACACCCGGCAGTAACCGCCGCAATCACGGCGCCACGCTCCGCGCACAGTGTCGACCCGTACGCCGCGTTCTCCACGTTGACGCCCTGGAAGATCTCTCCGTTCGCGTAGACTGCCGCTCCCACGCGGAACCCGGAATACGGCGCGTAGGCCTTCTCCTGGATCTCCCGCGCGAACGCAAGCAGGGCCAGATCGGGCTGCGTCAGATTACGCATGCGCCTCCTCCTTCTTCTCGGACGTTCCTGCGGACTCCACTATCAGCTGGCGGATTCGAGTGCCTTCGAGCTCGTCGACCGTCAGTCGCAACCCGTCGATCTCGATGGCGTCGCCCAGATCGGGTATGCGTCCAGCTACCTCAGTCACCACACCGCCGATCGTGTCCGCTTCCATCTCTATCGCCGTGCCGAATCTCTCGTTCAGGTCGTCCACCGGCATACGCGCGTCCACCCTGAACCTTCGGGCATCGAGTGCCACCATCATCGGGACAGCTCTATCGTACTCGTCGAAGATCTCACCGACGATCTCCTCCAGCAGGTCCTCTATCGTGACGAGTCCTGCGGTGCCACCGTACTCATCCGCGACGATCGCTATGTGCGTGCGCGACTGCATCTCTATCAGAAGTTCCTGCACCGGTTTCGTTTCCGGCACGAAGAACGCTGGCCGCGCTATGTCCGCCGGAACTACGCCTGCGTCACGAACGACTGCCGCGAGCAGGTCCTTCGCGTACAGGACTCCCTTGATGTCGTCGACCGTTTCGTTGAACACGGGCAGCCGAGAGTACCCGGCTTCCTCGATGATCTCGATCGCCTCACGAGCTGTCGCCTCGGCCGGAAGACACGTCATATCGGTCCGCGGCACCATCACTTCCCGTACCACCTTGTCCGTGAAGTCCGCGACCGCCTCGATGAGAGCCTCCTCGGTCTCCTCGCGAGCCGCCTGCTCGTCGGCGAGATAGGCGCGATGCTCGCCGTCGGAGATCCACGGGGATTGCACTGCTGCAGGACCGACGATCAGCCGCATCCCCCAGCGCCATGGAGCGCTCAAGATTCTCGCCAAGGGATAGACCACCCGGGTGAGACGCAGCGCCGTCGGAGCGAATGCCAGACCCACCCGCTCGGGATTCTGCACGCCCAACGTCCGGGGAAGAGCCTGCCCGAAGCTGAAGACCACGACAACCGCCGCAAGGCAACCCAGACTCGCAGCGAGCCACTCGCCCCACCTGCCGAACAGCTCCCACGCCACCCATGCTCCCGCGACGCCGGCAGCGGAGCACGCAGCAGCGGTCACAAACGCACCCGCCGCCCTGAACCGATACGCCTGACTCGTGATCTGCTCGAGCGCGGCGGCTCCCGAGCGCTCCGCTTCGACCAGCCGCACTACCCTGCCAGGCGACACGAGTTCCGCGGCGGCATCTTCGGCAGCCATCACCGCCGCAAGCGTGGTGAACGCCACCACTATCAGTGCTGCTAGGATCGTCAGACCCACGTGCTACTCGACCTGCTTCCTGTAGGACTCATGCGAAGAATATCTGAAAGAGAGCCGTGGTGATCAGAAACCCCAGCAGGCCACCCAGGATCACCTGCGGGATAGTGTGTGCCTCCGACTCAACGCGACTCTGCGCGACGAGAGCCGCGATGAACAGTGCGAGCACCATCACCTTCGCGCTGTTCGTGGCGTAGCCGATCGCAGCCGCAGCCGACACCGCAAGCGCCGTGTGTCCGGATGGCCACCCGCCGCTGAGAAAGAGCCCCTGATGATTCGCAGCCTTCACGGCGAGCACGACCAATCCCGTCAGCGCCAAAGCTATAACCGTCAGAGTCGGTGTCGACTGGCGCGCGGTGTGGAGCCCACGCGTGGCAACGAACGTCAGCCGGTCGAAGAACACCAGGTAGCCTATGGCTACAGCATTCAGCGAAGCTATTAGTACCGCGCCGGCCGCAACGTCCTTTGCCACCTTCGCCATGGGATTGAACAAGTCCACGGCGATGTCCACCGTGGCCTCAATGGCGGTGTTGGCGAGTTCGGCGGTCAGCACGAGCGCTATTGCGAGAAGCAGGAGGATCATCTCGAAGCGCGTCACGTCCAGAGTGACGGCCGCGATGAGTACCACGCCCGCTGCAAGCGCGTGCAGGCGCATGTTGCGCTGCGTGCGCAGCGCATAGACGATGCCGGATATCGCGTAGTTGAAGCTCCAAAGGAGCGATCTGCTTCTCACTGCAACGACCCCACGGGTCCGCTCACGTTTCCTCGGCGTATGCCTCTAGCAGAGAGCTTTCGCGCTCTTGCATCACCGCAGCCTCCTCGTCACCTTCGTGAGAGTAGCCGAGGAGATGCAGTATTCCGTGAACGAGCAGGAGGTTCAGTTCCTGCTCGACCGTGTGGTCGTACTCGGCGGCATGCTCCTCAGCCACCTCCGGCGCGATGATCACGTCTCCCAGAGTAATGGGCTCGCTACCCTCGACGGGGCACGGATCGTCACAGCCGAAGGAGAGTACGTCGGTAGCCCCCTCGGCACCGCGGTACTTGGCATTGAGCGCGGTCATCTCTTCGATGTCGAGGATCGCCAAGGAGAGCTCCGTGTGTTCGGGCACTTCCTCGCTCTCCAGGACAAACTCGGCAAGCCGCTTGAACGCCGACAGATCGAGCGGCTCAGGATCCCGATGGCTCGTGATGCGAATGTGCATGCTCGGTTCTCCTCGGCACTGCGTCCGGGTACTCGACACGGGGGTGATACACGCTTGCAAGCATCTTCGAGTATGTCTTCACGACTCGCTCTATGTCGGACAGCGTGAGATTCGCGTCGTCTAGCTGGCCGTCGGCGACTTTCGCCTCGACGATTCGGCGCACCGCAGCCTCGATGCGCGTGGGACTCGGCTTCTTGACCGCGCGTACGGCGGCCTCCGAAGAGTCGGCGAGCATCACCAGTGCCGCCTCTCGCGACTGCGGCTTCTCGCCGTCGTAGCGGAAGTCCGCCTCGAGGACCGGGCCATCGCCTTCGGCAGCCTTGTTGTAGAAGAAGCTCACGAGCGAAGTTCCATGGTGCTGCTGGATGATGTCAACGATCTCGCGGGGCAACTTGTGTTGCACCGCGAGATCGACACCCTCTCGCACATGCGCCGTGATAATGAGAGCCGAGAGGGTCGGCGTCGTGCCGTCGTGCGGATTCTCGCCACCGCCTTGGTTCTCCACGAAGAATCCAGGTCTGCGCATCTTGCCGATGTCGTGGTAGTAAGCTCCCACCCGTGCGAGCAGAGAGTTCGCGCCGATGGCTTCCGCCGCCGCCTCACACAGGTTCGCAGTCATGATCGAGTGGCTGTATGTCCCGGGAGCCTCGACCATCAGAGCACGCAGCAGCGGATGCGCAGGATTCCCCAGTTCGAGAAGACGGACATCTGTGGTCACACCGAACAGATGCTCGAGGAATGGCAGCAGACCCCAACCGAGCACCGCCGCCAGCATACCGCCGATAGCGCCCCATCCGGCCGAAGTCAGGAAGTCGGCGTTTGCGCCCGACGCCAACGTCGCTACCGCGCCTATCGTCGCACCGGATCCCACCAGGAACAGGCCGACGTAGAAGAGCTGCCTGCGCTCTTTCATGAACGAAGTCGCCACGACTGCCGAGATGCTCCAGGCGAGTACCGCGACGATGTTCGCACCGCCCGACAGACCCAACAGCATGGCACCGATAGTCGTCAGCACGGCCACGAGCAGACCCTCGCGCGCGCTGACCAGAAGGGTCGCGAACATCGCAGCCAACGGTGTCGGAAGGAGATACGGCGAGATCTCCGGCCAGAACCACAGGGCTACGCGTGTGGCCCAAAGCATGCCAAGGAACAGAGACGCCACGATGAGCAGCTTGCGCACGCTGCGCCAAACGGTCTCGTCGTAGCGCCAGACGTACGCACCGGTCGCACCCACCGCAAGAGCACACAGTGCAACGAGGGCAACCAAGGAGAGGGCCGACCCGCTCTGCTCGAGAATGCCCAGCCGCCTGATGATCTCGACGTGCTCGTCGGTGACTATCTCGCCCTTCTGGACGATGTTCTCCCCAGACTGCTTCACGACAACGACGGCATCGACGTTCTCCGCGGCAGCTCTCCGAGCGGCATCGGTAGCCAGGTCGTCCAGCACGAGGGTCGGCTGCATGGCGTTTTCGACCACATCCGCGATGAGTTCCTGTGTCGCTCCCGGATATGGGAGGTTCTTCGCGCTGTCACGCATCTGCGCGATGGCGTCGGACAACTCCTCTTCATTGAATCTGCGCGAGAGAACGGTGGTCACGAGCTGTTCCGCGGAACGCCGAGCGGAACCCACCTCCTCGGTCGTCATCGACGAAGCTTGCTCTATGAGCACCGCCTCGAACGTACCGAACTGTTCCTGAAGGCTGCGGGCTGCCTCCGTGGCGTCGCCGCCTCGCTCCACCTGCGCAGCCAGAACAGCATCGAAGAACAGCGTCACACTCTGTCGTCCCTCGGTCGCGGCATTGGGATCGAGAACGTAGACCGGACTCACGGAATCGGACGCCAGCTGGCGAGCGGCCTCGGTTGCGTCCTCGTCCACGAACTGGACAGTTCGGTTCGCCCGATACGTCCTGGAGGCGGGCGCACCCAACGTCAGGCCTATCGGTGGCGCCTGCACGACGATGGGTACCCCCGCAAGCACGACGACAACAACGCCCAGAACGACACGCTGGCCTACCGGACTCGCCAGCGGGCCGCGCGAAGGCTTGAAGAGACGCGTTAGTCTGTCACGAAGACGGGTCATCGGCACGAGACGCCTTGGCCTCCTCGTATTCCTGGTACGCCTCCACGATCCGCTGGACGAGCTTGTGTCGCACCACGTCGCGGGGTCCCAACTCCACGAAAGTCAGATCTAGAACGCCTGTGAGAATATCGCGGACCTGCCTGAGCCCCGACGATCCCTTTGGAAGGTCGATCTGAGTCACATCGCCCGTGATGACCATCTTGCTGCCGAAGCCGAGTCGCGTAAGGAACATCTTCATCTGCTCCGCGCTGGTGTTCTGCGCCTCGTCCAGTATCACGAAGCTGTCGTTCAGCGTCCGACCGCGCATGAACGCCAGCGGCGCAACCTCGATGACACCCCGGTCCATAAGCTGCTGCGACTTCTCGATGTCCATCATGTCGAAGAGCGCATCGTAGAGAGGCCGCAGATACGGATCCACCTTCTCGAACAGCGTACCCGGCAGGTAGCCTAGGGATTCGCCGGCCTCGACAGCCGGTCGCGTCAGTATTATTCGCCCAATCTCCTTGCGCCGAAGTGACTCGACAGCCATCGCCATGGCGAGGTACGTCTTGCCCGTGCCAGCCGGTCCGATGCTGAACGTCACCGTGTGCTCGCGAATCGCGTCGACGTAGCGCTTCTGCCCGGCAGTCTTCGGCCCGATCGTCTTCCCTTTGTGCGTGAGGATCACGTCCGAGCGCAGCTCGGCCTGCGAGCATTCTCCGTGACGGAGAAGGTCGATCGAGCGCTCGATGCTGTCGACCGACAGGTCCTCACCTCTCTCGAGCAAAGCGACCAGCTCGGAGAACAGGGTGGACACGGCCCGGCTCTCGCCCGGCTGTCCCGAGATGGTGATTTGATTGCCTCGTACCGAGATGTCTGACTCGAACTGATTCTCGATGACCCTCAGATACGAGTCGCCCTGGCCGAGAAGATCGATCATATTCAGTTCGGGTGGGATGACGAGCCGAATCTGCGTCGGTTCCACGTAGTATGCACCTTTACGATCGTTGCGCCGACCTCGTGGCCGGCGTGGCACTTCTGACCTGCTCAAGCGGGCATTCGTGCCGCTAAGATTCTACCACGGAGTCCTTGTCGGCAACCTCGGGGACGGCCTCGCCGAGCGCCGTTTCCGTATCGTGGCCGGTCACCAGAACCTGCACGAGGTCGCCTACCGAGAAGCCATCCGCTGGAGCCTCCACCTTCAGGTAGTCTCGGCTCGTCCCGGCAACCCGGTCCCTGCCGTCTCGCTGCACAAACTGCTCAACTAGAACCTCTGCCGAAGACCCGACGTGCGCATCCAGCCACGATGAGTGCAGCCTGTCACCGACATCACGAAGGCAACGTGCCCGCCGCGCTATCTCCCCCGCGTCCACCTGGCCGGGCATCTCCGCAGCCGAAGTGCCCGGTCTTCGCGAGTATCGGAACACGTGCATCTTGGCGAAGGCGATCCGTTCGCACACAGCTGCCGTCTGCGCGACATCTTCGGCAGTCTCTCCAGGGAAGCCCGCCATCACATCGGTCGTGACCGACAACCCCGGAATCCACTCTCGCGCCAGCTCGATTCGAGCCTCGAACTCGCTCGACGTATAGCCTCGACCCATTCGGCCGAGCACCTCATCAGAGCCCGACTGAAGCGGAACGTGGAGGTGCTCGCAGAAGCTTGGCATCTGTGCCAAGACGCCGAGCAACGCCTTCGTGATGTCCAGCGGTTCGATGCTGGACAGCCTGACCCGGCAGATACCCGTTTCCGCTACCGCCCACAGAAGCCCGTCGAGACCGACACCGCTCTCCTGGTCTAGGTAGCGTCCAACGTTGACGCCCGTTGCCACGACCTCGGACACACCTTGGCTCGCCAACTCGCGAGCTCGCCGGACGACGTCTGCAAGCGGCGTCGAACGGGGAAGACCGCGCGCGAACGGCACGACGCAGTAGGCGCAGTAGGCGTCGCAGCCGTCCTCGATCTTGAGCGGTGCCCGAGAGCGGAACCGCGACTCGATGCGCGACTGTTCCCCAATGCCAGGTTCCTGCTGCGCGTCACGACCGCAGGCATTGACGATCCGGCGAATCTCCTCCACGACGGCATGCTTGTCCGGCTCCACTGCGACGCGAGAGCCCAGACCTCTCAAGGTGTCTGGCTCGCGAACCGCCATGCAGCCGGTCGCAACGACGAACGGACTGTGAGGGAGGGAGTGTGCGTGCCTGATCGCCTTGCGCGCCTTGTGGTCCGCCTCGGCGGTCACTGTGCACGTGTTCACGACAATGACGTCGGCATCCTCCTCCGACACGACCCGATAGCCGGCATGGAGCAGCGCTCCAACGATGTCTTCGGATTCCGCCTGATTGACCTTGCAGCCGAGCGTTCGCACGGCTACGGAATAGAAAGCGGCCGGAGGCCGGACCTGGCCGGTCCAGGTGGAGGAGCTGGCGAACGACTCAGCCACGTGGCCGGCCTCCGAGTCCGCCACAAACATAAACGCACAAAGCTGCCGAGAGGATACCGGCTGTTTCGCTTTTTAGCACCGTTCGTCCCAGACTGACTGCAATTCCTCCCGCCGCGCGCATACGTTGAACCTCCTCTGCAGTCAGCCCTCCCTCAGGTCCGACAACGACGACGAGGTGCCAATCCGACTTCGCATCAACACTCTCGAGGGCGGCGCCGATGCCGGGTGCGCTGTCGGCCTCGTCCTCCCAGGGCACCAGCGCTGCATCGGCGGACTCCACGAGAGCAAGCACACGTTCCAGGTCCGCGAGCTCCTCTACGCGCGGCACGATGTTGCGCTGGGACTGCTTCGCGGCCGCCTCGGCGATGCGTCGCCACCTTTCGACACGCCTCAGCGCCTTCTGCTCGTCAAGGCTGACCACCGAACGTTCGAAGACTGCGGGCACGATCGCTTCGACGCCGACTTCCACTGCCTTCTCGACGACAAGGTCCATCTTGTCGCCCTTCGGGAGCCCCTGAACGAGGGTCACGTGCGTATCCTGCGACCGGTCTTGCGCCGAAAGCACTGTCGCCTCCACGCACTCGCTCGATGCGGTCTCGATCCGGACGCGACACGCGGGGCCAGTCGGGTCCACGACCATTACTTCCTCGCCACTCTGCACGCGCAGCACCCGTACGAGATGGTGCACGTCTTCCGAGGATAGAGGGAGTACGACTCTGGACCCCGGCTCGCACGCCGCGAGAGGGTCACGCAGGAAGAAGCGGTGAGCAGTCACTGGACTTGCCGCCTAGCCGACGATCCAGTCGCGAAGCTTCTGCAGCGGCGATCGGCGCTCCGGGTCGCCCAACGATGACCCGAGCTCCTCCAGCAGTTCCTTCTGGCGCTTGTCGAGCTTCCGGGGCACCTCGACCCCGACGTGCACGAAGAGGTCGCCCCTGCCCCCGTTTCGCAGCCGGGTCATGCCCTTTCCTCGCAGTCGGATCGTGTCGCCGTGCTGCGTGCCGGCAGGGATCCCTACCTCGTTGTCTTCGCCGATACCGCAGACGTCCAGGTCGGCCCCGAGAGCCGCCTGCGCGATGCTCACGACGGCTCGACAGTGCAGTTCGTCCCCACGGCGATGGAGATACTCGTGCTCCCCGACGCGCACGCTGATGATCAGGTCACCGCTGGGCGCCCCGCGAACTCCCGTCTCTCCCTTGCCTCTGACACGCACCTGCATTCCGTCTTCGATGCCTGCGGGGATCTCCACGCTCACCTGTTCGCGGTCCGGGACCCTGCCTTGACCTTCGCATTCCGGACACGGATCGGGAACCACCGTCCCCGTCGCCCCGCATGCTTCACAGGGAGTGGACCTCGTCATCGTGCCGAGGAAGGTCTGCCTGGCGGACTGTCGCTGTCCGCTACCGCCACACTGCGTGCAACGCTGAACCTGCGACTTGCTTGCGGAACCCGTCGCCCCACACTCTTCGCAGGGCACCAGACGGTTCAGCGTCAGGTTCTTCGTCGCGCCACTGAACGCTTCTTCGAGAGTGACCTCGACCTGAGCTATGACGTCGCGGCCCTCGGTGCGCGCTCTGCGGGAGCCCCCCATGCCACCGAAGAACACGGAGAACAGGTCCTCCATCCCGAACCCGGCGAACACGTCGCCGATATCGGGTCCGTACATGCGTGGATCCTCGGTTCCGTAGCGGTCGTACACGTCGCGACGCTGCGGGTCCGACAGCACGTCGTACGCCTCGTTGATGAGCTTGAACTGCTCCTCGGCATCGGACGCGTCGTTCACGTCAGGGTGCGTCTCGCGCGCCTTGCGCCTGAAGGCCTTCTTTATCTCCGACTCCGACGCGTCTCGCGACACGCCGAGTATCTCGTAGAAGTCTTTCGTCCCTGCTGCCACTTCTCACTCCCCGCTATCAGCAGCTTCCGCTAGCCGAGTACGTCTTCCAGGCCTTCGGCAGCACACCGCACTGCCGCTATCGTTCGCGTGTAGTCCATGCGAGTCGGTCCGATCACGCCGATTATCCCGCCCGAAGAAGGCGTGGCGTATCGTGAAGCGACCAGACTCATCTCTCCGAGCTCGCTGCGACGGTTCTCGCTGCCGATCCGCACGGTCAGACCCGTGGCTTGCATTGCCTCCGAGAGCGTCTCCAGCATTGCAAGACCGTCTTCGAGCAAGCCGAGAAGCGGCTTGAGCCGCTGCGCTTCGGCAAACTCGGGCAGTGCCAGCAGCTCCGGCACGCCTACATGGTAGAGACGATCGGTGTCGGCTTCTTCCAGGCACGCAAGGAGCTCCTCCATCACCTGACTCACGGTGCCGTCACCCGGCCGCGAGGTGTCGAGCGCCTCTCGCAGCGACCTCACCTCGGAAGCACGCTTCCCTGCAAGCGACGCGTTGAGCGCGCGCTCGACCTCGGCGAGCCGCTCCGGGGTCACCTCTTCGCCCAGCTCCACGTGCCTGTTCACGACCTGCCCGCCCTCGGTTATGAGCACCACCAACGCGCGGCGCGGCGCCATCGAGACAAGGTCCACGCGCCGAATCCGTGCCAGGCTGACAGTCGGGGCCAGCACCACGGCCACGTAGTGGGTCAGCTGCGAGACCATCACCGAGGTCTGACGCATCAGGTCGTCTATCTCGCCTGCAAGTTCGACATAGCGCCGTCGTATCTCCTCGGCATCCAGTTCCGGGAGCGAGCCGAACCCGCGAAGGATCTCGTCCACGAACTCCCGATACCCGAGATCGGTAGGAATGCGCCCCGACGAGACGTGTTGTTGAAACACGTAGCCGGTCTCTTCCAGAGCGGCCAGCTCGTTGCGAACGGTGGCAGGACTGCAACCCAGACTGTGTCGGTTCACGAGACACTGCGAACCGACAGGCTGACCACTGTGTATGTACTCTTCTACGAGCGCCTGGAGCACCAGTCGTCGACGATCGCTCAGCATCGTGCCTCCTGGCAGTCGGCATACTTGAGTGCTAAGCGCATGGTAGAGAGGTCAGGGTTGCATGTCAAGAAAGTGCAGGTCAGGAGGGCAATCATTGGTCAGGCAACCAGACACGCCTGAAGACTTCGTTCCCGAGAAGCCAGCCGCGAGTGGTCGTGCGCCAGCGCTGCTTCACTCCCCCGCCCGCCAGCTCAACGAGGCCTTCCGCCTCCAGCTGACGCAGCTGCTCCTCGAGTCCGGCTGCCGCGACGATGCGCGCGCCGACGCCACGTGCCAGCCTCAGGCCGAGCATCACGTCCTCGCGAGCCACCTCGGCCTTCGACAACGTCTCAACGTCTCGACCCGCCCCCTGCAGCCATTCCTCGATGTCGGAAGCATTCGAATAGCGCACGCGAGCCACATCGGTCCCAACTCCCGTCCGAACGCCTGAGGCGCCTGCGGTCTCCGGGTCCAGCATCCCGTGTGCGGCCGGCCCGACGCCGATGTACGACTCGCCGGTCCAGTAGGCCGTGTTGTGCCTGGACTCATGTCCCGGCACCGCGTAGTTGGCGACCTCGTAGCGCTCGAAACCTGCAGCGCCAAGGACGTCTTCGGCAAGCAGCATCATGTCCGCCGCGGCATCCGAATCCGGACTCGAGACCAGCCCCGCGCCCACCGCCACTGCAAGCGGGGTACCGTCCTCCAACGCGAGCGGGTAGACCGACACATGCTTCGCGCCTGTCTCGATACCTTCTTCCAGCGTGCAGTGCCAGGACCGGAGCGACTGACCGGGTACTCCGCACATGAGGTCTATGGCCAGGTCCAGCCCCGCATCACAGACCGCTCGTGCTGCGACGTGGGCCTCCTCGACCGTGTGCAGGCGTCCCAGGAGTCCGATGATTTCGTCGTCGAAGGACTGCACACCGAGACTTACGCGAGTCACGCCCGCGGCAGCGAGCGCCTCGACCAGTCTCGCCGTGGCCGAGTCCGGATTCGCCTCGACCGTCACCTCCCCGTCGGTGCGTGCGGGAAGAGATGTCCGCACGGACTCCAGGATTCGGATCACGCCCGGGCCGATGATGGTGGGCGTGCCGCCGCCGACGTAGACGGTGTCCAGAATCCCGGACAGACGGGCGCGACCCCACTCGAGTATCTCTTCTTCGATCCCAGCCAGCACGGCTTCTACGCCTTCAGCATCTTCGACGGGTACCGAGAAGAAGTCACAGTACGAGCATTTCAGCCTGCAGAACGGCACGTGGACGTACAGGTGAGCAGGCAAGGACGGCCCCGTCAGGGTGCCGATGCCTTCGGGGTCACTCATCGACTTTCAGAATGGCCATGAACGCCTCCTGCGGCACTTCAACGTTGCCGACGGCCTTCATGCGCTTCTTACCCGCCTTCTGCTTCTCCAGCAGCTTACGCTTTCTCGAGACGTCGCCGCCGTAGCACTTGGCGAGAACGTCCTTTCGCTTCGCCCGCACGGTCTCCCGTGCGATCACGCGTCCTCCGATGGCGGCCTGTATCGGTACTTCGAAGAACTGCCGCGGGATGATCTCGCGCAGCTTCTCGCTCAGGGTCTTCCCGCGGTAGTACGCCTTGTCTTTGTGAACGATGAAGGACAGTGCGTCGATCGGCTTGCCGGCGAGGAGTATGTCGAGCTTCACAAGCTGGCTCTCCCTGTAGCCGATGTACTCGTAGTCCAGCGACGCGTAACCTCTCGTACGGCTCTTCAGCTGGTCGAAGAAGTCCATGATGAGTTCGCCCAGGGGTATGTCGTAGTGCAACTCAACGGTCGTCTTCGAGAGATACTGCATGTCCTTGAAGGTCGCCCGGCGTCCCTCGGCGAGTTCCATGACCGCACCGACGTAGTCGGGAGGCACGAGGATCATCGCACGCAAGAAGGGCTCCTCGATGCGATCGATGCTGCCGACGTCAGGCATATCTTGAGGCGACTGGACTACGATCGTCTCGCCGTTCGTCTTGCGCACGTGGTACTCGACCGACGGCGCTGTCGCCAGCAGGTCGAGGCCGAACTCTCGCTCGAGCCGCTCCTTGACCACCTCCAGGTGCAACAGGCCCAGGAAGCCGACTCTAAAGCCGAACCCCAGCGCGTGACTGCTCTCCGGCTCGAAGACGAGGGCCGCGTCGTTGAGTCTCAGCTTGTCCAGCGCTTCGCGCAGGTCCGGATACTGGTCCCCATCGATAGGGAACATGCCCGTGAACACCATGGGCTTGACTTCCCTGTAGCCAGGCAGTGGCTCCTCTGATCCGCGCTTCGCGAGCGTCACCGTGTCACCGACGCGAACTAGAGCGGGGTCTTTCAGGCCCGTGATCAGATAACCGACTTCGCCGACGCCAAGCCCCTCGACAGGCTGGTTCGCAGGGCGGCGCACCCCTACTTCCTCGGCTTCGGTCGTGACGCCCGTAGCCATCATTCGCAGCTTCATGCCTTTGGCTATGTGTCCGTCAACGACCCTTATGAGTCCGACCACGCCCCGGTAGGGATCGAAATACGAATCGAATATCAGTGCCCGGAGCGGCGCGTCCGAATCGCCTTGCGGCGGCGGCACGCGCCTGACGACCGCTTCGAGCGCATCTCTTACTCCCGCACCTGTCTTGCCCGACGTCAGGATCGCTTCTTCACCTGGAATCGTCAGAGCCTCTTCGATCTCGTGACTGACGCGCTCGGCATCGGCCTGAGGAAGGTCGATCTTGTTGATGAGCGGAATGACTCCCAGATGCGCGTTCATCGCGAGCTGCGCATTCGCCACGGTCTGGGCCTCCACACCCTGGCCGGCATCCACTACGAGCAGCGCGCCCTCACATGCCTGAAGAGAGCGCGAAACCTCGTAGGTGAAGTCGACGTGGCCAGGTGTATCGATGAGATTGAGTTGGTAGGTCTCTCCGTCATCGGCGTCGTACATGACGCGCACCGCCTGGGCTTTGATGGTGATTCCGCGTTCTCGCTCGATGTCCATCGTGTCGAGCACTTGATCCTTCATGTCGCGCCCGTACACGGTGTGCGTGAGTTCAAGCACACGATCCGCCAGCGTGGACTTGCCATGGTCGATGTGCGCGATGATGGAGAAATTCCGTATCAGGCGTGGTTCCGTCATAGCGACTCATCCTACCAGTGGAGCACGTCAGGTGGAACAAGGCTTGTTGGCGACCCCCGACACCGTGTGCTAGTATCGCAGGGCTCGTTTGCACCCCACTGCGACGGGCACCGACCAATCCGGAAGGAACGACTCGACGTGGCGAATATCAAGAGCCAGAAGAAGCGCAACATCACAAACGAGAAGGCGCGCCAGCGCAACAAAGCGGTCAGATCTGAACTCAAGACCGCGATAAGGAAGGTCGACGACGCCGTGTCGACAGGCGACGCCGAGGCCGCCCAAGAGGCCGCCCGGGAGGCTTCACGCCTCCTCGATCGCGCTGCCACCAAAGGTGTTATCCACGCGAATCAGGCCGCGAACCGCAAGTCGAGCGTGATGAAGCGAGCGGCGCAGGCCGGCAGCTAGCGGCAGATCGACAGAACCCAGCGTTCGAACGCGAGCCGGGGATCCCGGCTCGTTTTCATCTCCCCGTCTGCCCGCGCCGCACTTCTTAGGGCATCAGCCAGCTCCCGGTGTGTGAAACGCTCCGCTTGCCTGGGCAGCGCCCGAACCTGCCACTCCGGACGTCCGAGTGCGCGTGCCAGGCTCGCCACGCTCCCCTCGCCGCGATCCATCAGCGCGCGAGTGGATATCAGCTCCCTCAGACGCGCCGTGGCTCTAGGAAGGATCGCGTACACCGTCTCCCCCTCGGAAACGAGGTTGGACAGCAGCCGCATCGCCTCCTTGGCGTCACGTGAACCAAGAGCGTCCAGGAAGTCCCACACCGACGTCGGAGCCGTCGTGGACATGACCTGCTCGACCTCAGCGCGGGAAAGCGTCGCTTCATCGCCTGTGAATGCGACGACCTTCTCTACCTCGGTGGACAACCTCTGTAGGTCGTAGCCGACCGCACGGACAAGGACCTCCGCCGCGTCGTACCCTGCTCGCTTGCCGTGTTCCGCGAACATCTCGACTACGACTTTCGGGTAGTCGCGCTTCGACGGTGCCTTGTACTCCGCCACACCCTCGAGAGCAGCAACCGCTTTGTATAGCCGACTGTTGCGGGCGAGCTTCGCCGCCACGAGAACGAGCGTCGTCGTCGGGTTGGGGTTCCCCGCATAGGCGGCCAGGAGCTTCAGTTCGTCGGCTGCCATCCTGTCCACATCGCGCACGACCACAAGTCTCTTGTCCGACATGAAGGGCAGCTGGTTGGCCGCCGTGACTACGTCGTCTGCCTGGGTCTTCTCACCATCGAACAGGGTGAAGTTGTAGTCCAGGTCGGCGACCTCGGCGAGGCGGGCAGTGAGTCTATCGACGGCCTTCTCCAGCAGGTACCCTTCGGTCCCGAAGATGAGGTAGACCGGTTTGAGATCGGCAAGGTCTTTCTGTGCCATGACGGGTGCGAACGTCTCCCTGTAGCGGTGAGATAGGCCTTCGTGCCGGGGACGCCGAAGATTGTCTCACACGCCGAAGCAGCTTCGCCACGCCCCCTGCATCTGACTTTGAAGGCATCGTCGCCCAGCAGGATTCGGATGTCGCCATGTGTGTCGGTTCGGACGACGCGCGCGCCAATCGTCTCGAGCTCGGTGACCGTGGACGGTGACGGGTGCCCGAACTCGTTGCCCATCCCAACCGACACCACGGCCACGCTGGGGGCGATTCTCCGCAGATTGTCGGGACTAACGCCTCCCGCGCTCCCGTGATGCGGTACCTTGAGCACTTCGCAGTCGGGCAGCATGCCTTGGCTGCGCATAGTCTCCCAAACGGGTTCTTCGGCATCTCCGGAAAGCAGCACTTCGAGCTCCCCGCGCCGCACGACAAGCACGACACTCCGTGAGTTCTCGTCGGGCGGCTGCGCTCCGTAGGAGGTGTCGAGGCCCGGCCATAGCACCTCCACCTCCAGACGACCCACTTCTACGACGTCACCGGCACTCACTTGCACGATTTCACAACCTGGCTGTGCGACCCTGGACGCGGCTCCATCCTGCCCCGGCCCGACCAGGAGTTGGCCGACCCGGACCGTCCCTCGCAATCCGGACATTCCTGCCGAGTGATCCTTGTGGTCGTGCGTCAATAGGACGGCGTCCAGCCTGCGCACAGAGCACCGCGCCAACGCCTCACGCAAGGCTGTGGGATCCGGACCCCCGTCAACGAGAAGCGCGTGCCCGCCGTCTCTGACTACAACAGCGTCTCCCTGGCCTACGTCCAGAAAGACCACCTCCGTACTCCCCAATTGACCGCCAGCCCCAGGCACGACGACTGCCCCCACGGTCAGTCCGGCAGCGACCCACTTCCAGGATCCGCTTCTCGGCGGGCCCGGCCAGACAACCCACACGGCAACTGCAACGACAACCGCCGTGACACTGGCCCCAAGAGCTGTCGCTCCCACGAGCGTTGTCGCCCACGGTACGGAAGCGAGAGCGCCCAGCACTCGCATCAACACCTGCAGCAACGTCGCCGACACCGCCCAGAACGCTTCACCTATCCCACGCGAGACGATCGAGGCCGCCACCCCGATGACGCCGCATACGAGCGCGCCAGCAGACATCGGAACCGCAACCAGGTTCGCAATCGGTGAAACGTTCGACACCGTCTGCCAGACAGGGACGCTGATCGGCAGCGTCGCTGCTTGGGCGACCAGGGCGACCGCAAGTGGCCCGCATGCCTTCCTACACGCGCGCGGCACAGCGGCCGTCAGCCACGCTTCGGCAAGGCGCCCGAAGGCCAGGATCCCGCCGACGGCGCAAAACGAGAGTCTCAGACCCAGCGAGAACGCCTGCTCGGGCCAGATCAGTACGATCGCCGCGACACACGCTCCCAGCGACGCCATCGAATCCGATCTTCGTCCGCCCAGTCCGGCCAAGCCGACGACGATCGTCATCCCACACGCCCTGAGGGCGGATGGCTGTCCCCCACACAGACCGCACTGCAGGACCGCGAACGCGCCGACGAGGGCCACCGTCCACGACCTCCGAAAGCGAAGCAGCCGGGCGACTGCTCCCAGGAATCCACCGACGACCGCCACGTGCGTTCCCGACACAGCGAGGAGATGAGCTGTACCGGTGGCGCGGAAGTCAGCCTCCTCAGGAGACCCGCGCATCGGTTCACGGTAGCCGATCAGGAGAGCGCCAAGCAGCGCGCCGCCGTCACTCTCGACTCGTGACAGCCGCTCTCGTACCCACTCCCGCAGCCTCGGCACGACCTGTCTTGGAGGCTGCGGCCAGCCTTCGACGACCGCCGAAACACCCGTCCCCGAAGCGCAAACACCGTTCAGGCGCCTGCGTCGGCGGTCCGACACGTCCTCTGCCTGGCGCAGCGAAGCGCTGAAGGCGACGCTCTGTCCCATCGCCGGCGCTACGACGTCCTCGGGCCACCACACTTCAGCACAGGTCGGCCCCTGTCTGTCGTGGAGCGCCACGCGCACGACCGTTCCCTCGCCCGCCGCCCGCGGATCGCCCACCACGACACCGCTCCAATGCCGGTATCCCTCTGCTTCCACCCGTGCGGCTTCCCGCTCCACGCCGATGCCCCAGATAACTCCGCAGACAACGCCGGCCGCCAAGCCCAAAGTGACAATCGTCAGACCCGACGCTCGGCCTCGGAATGCGCGCCAACACTGGACGACAGCGCACGCGGTCAAACCGGCTGCGACCCCTTGTGCGGAAGCAAGCGATCGCAGTCCGACGAACGCGCCCGCCCAGACTCCGCACCACGCCGCAACGGCG
>JAOUET010000154.1 GCA_029858605.1 Coriobacteriia bacterium
AGACGACCGTCCGACCCCGGCCCTTGGGCTTGCGGCGGGTTCCACTAGGCTGTGGCGCCCCGCACGCGTGGAAGTAGATCGGCTCCGCGGACCGCGTCGGCCTCGCATAGCAGAAGTTGCTCGAGCATGAATCCCGCGTATCGCGTCACCGGATGCTCAGCCCTCGTGGACGTGGCCGCCGAGAACACCACGGCCCACGGCAGGAGGTGTGCGGCGAGAAAGTCCCTCGCCGCGACCCAGGCCTCGATGTCGCCTCTAGACGCCCTGTCGAGCAGGTAGGCCATGAATTCGAGTTCGTTCACGATGTGAGAAGGTGCCCGATGCGCCCGCGCCGGTGCAAAGCCGAACTCGACGTAGAGCGCTTCCACGGTTCGCTCTATCTCGCCGAACCCATCCGAGAGGTAGAGCTCGGCCCGCGCGGGAAGACAAGGTCCCGAACCGCCCGCGTCCGTCTCCCCGAAAAGCACCGCGTGCTGCTCGGCCAGAATGCACTCGTCGCCACCGCCCTGGATCCACGCCAGAGCCGCCTTTGCCGCTCCTGCGAACTCACCCGACGTGACCGGACACGGCCCTACATTGGGGCACGGTTCCATCAGGCTCCGGATCGATGGCTCGAGCCGCGTCGGAACGAGGCGAAACAGGTCTGCGAGTGCAGCGAACTTCGCCGACCGCGAGCACAGGAGAACATCGGCCCGCAAGTCCTCATGCTGCTTCACGGTCGATTCGACTGTCTCCAAGTCCCGCTTCCGGGACCTCTTCTTGTCCAGATAGCTCATTGATCGCTCACTCCCACTCCCCGAGGAAGCATCGCACGGTTCGAGCGCACAGGAAGCGCCATGCGGGGCGAAGTTGCCAGGTCACGGGACAGATGGCGGTATGGGAGGATGAAGTGCAGGCAAGAGGGAACGGGGCGTGAACCTACCTAAACCTGCAGTTCAGGCAATGCCCGCCCCTCGCACTATCCGCTCGACAGCCTCATCGACACCCAAGTGCATGACGTGGATGCCGTCGGTGATCCCCCGCAACTCGCTCGCCTGCTCGATGGCCAGCTGGATCGACTCCTCGGCAGGATCGCTCGCCGACCGGATACGCTCCGCGATATCGTCGGGGACCATGAGGCCCGCCAGTCTCTCATTGATGAAGTCGACGACCCGCGGGCTCTTGAGCAAGAGGATGCCCGCAATGATCTTCGCACCGGTGGGCCTGAGAGCCTCGACCGCGCGCCGGATCTTCGACATGTCGAAGACCGCCTGCGTCTGGAAGAACCGTGCGCCGGCCTCCGCCTTGTGACCGGCCCGCGCAAACTGCACGTCCCACGGCTCCGCTTCGGGAAACAGGGCGGCGCCGATGAGGAAGTCGGTGCCCCCGTCGAGGTCGCGGTCCATCATGTCCCGACCCTCGTTCATGCCTGCCGCAATGGCGATCAGCTGCGTCGAGTCGAGGTCGAACACGCCTTTTGCGTGAGGGTGGTCGCCGAGTCTCGGATCGTCACCTGACAAAACGAGGACGTTTTCGACACCGAGCGTGGATGCCGACAGAAGGTCCGACTGCAACGCGAGACGATTCCGGTCTCGGCAGGTCTGCTGGAAGACCGGCTCGAATCCCATGTCGAGAACGACCTTGGAGGCCGCAAGGGAGGATAGGTGCAATGTCGCGCCCTGGTTGTCGGTCACGTTGAGTGCGTGGCAGAAGGGACCTACGATCTCGATCGAGCGTCTCATCTGCTCCACATTCGTGCCCGAAGGTGGCGCGATCTCGCCGGTGACCACGAATTCGCTGGCCTCTAGCGCCTCTCGGAGCCTACTCATCCGAGTCGCCCTTTCGCCCGGCATTCCCCGTCCGGAGGTTGATCGACCCGGGCTTGAGCTTCTTGCTGAAGTCCTTCGGGGGAAGCACGCTTCGACGCTGTCTGCCTTGCTCGGCAAGACGACGTTGGATGCGCACGTGCGTGCACTCGCGATCCCTGAGCACCTCGCAGTTCCCGTTCCACATGCCACCGCAGGGCCCGTTCAGCAATCCCTTCGGACATGTCGTGACCGGACAGATGGCCGCAGTCTCGTCGAGCACGCAATCTCCACACATCTGGCATCTCTCTTCGAAGATGCCGTGCCTGATCACGTTGCCGAGAAAAGCCGATTCGAGCCCCGGAAAGACCGGCTTGGACACCGCGTCCGCAACAGTCTGCACCCCCGCGCCGCAGGCCAGCACCAGTACCGCGTCCGCGTCTTCCACGCTACCGATGCTCTTGCGGGCAGCAAGCTTCGTGGCTCCGAGGTGACACGCGACTTCGCCGACCGCCCAGCCTGTTACGGTCCTCCCCTGTTGCTCGAGAATCGCCTTCGCCTGAAGGATCTCCTTCTCGCCACCTGTGTTCGCAACCGTGGCGCACTGGCCGCAGCCCATGATGAAGATGCGCTTGGCGTCTATGTCGTCAAGGTTGCGTTTGATCCGCGCCCAGTCGCGCGGGCGGGTGATGATCATCTGGGGACCTCTCGCATACTCAATAGACCGAACTACCTGCACGGAAGCTCATCATACTACGCGAGAATAGCTACTGAACGGCGGCGACTACTTGGTTGTAGGTGCTTGGCGTGACGCTTATCGTCCCGCCGAAGACCCACACCTGCTGAAGCGAGGAGGAACGGTTGACGAGCCACACCTTGCAGTCGGACTGAAGCGGCGAGCTCGTCGTGATGACGAGTGCTCCGCCGACCCCGCCCGTCATCGATCCGCCGGTCAGCGCATCGGCAAGTTTGGCGGCCACTCCAGTGTAGGTGGTATCCAGCCAGCCCTTCGCCACGGCGGCGTCCGCGACCGCTTTTGCCGTGGAGTAACGCGTACGCCCGTACCAGCGGTTCGCGCTCGGCACGCCCAGGGTCTTCGCGACGGAACTGCTCACCGTGTTCGGCCCGCCGGCTATGTAGCGGTTCGTCGCCGCTATACCGAGGTCGGCCAGGGTCCGTGTCGTCTGCGACGGAATGGTGCCATAGCCCACCAGTAGGACCGGCGCACCTGTCCTGGCCGATACCGCCGAGAGCGCGAGCGCGTCGAAGAACTTGTCCGAATCCGCCCCGTTGGCGATGAGCGCGCGTGCCGGCATCTCGGCTCCGCGTACGTCTTTCATCCGAAGGGCGATCGCGCGCGAGAGATCGTACCGGCTCCCGGTCGCCTGGATTCGGTCGAAGAGCAGCCCGTCCGCTGCGTCGTTGCCATAGAGCGCTCGGACACCATCGGCCAATTCGAGCAGGCGGGCCCACGGCACGGACATGTCGCCCCCGACGACGTGGACGACGACGGTATCTTGCCCCGCCTGATTCGCTTCGGCGATCTCACCAACCGCTTGTACCACCGCACTCGGCACGGAAGTGGACTTCGTGAGGATCAGGGGTGCGTTGCCGTACGCCCACGAGAGACCGGCTGCCGCGAGCGGATCCGCAGCCGCGCGATCCTCCCCCGAAGCGAGGATGATGTGGGTGACGCCAGGCCACGACTTGTCCTGCGCCGGATCCTTGGTTTCGCGTGCCGCGTTCACCGCGACCGCGTAGCGATCGCGTCCGGAGATACGCTTGACCTTCGTGACCCCGCCGCCTTCGATCGAGATGGCCACGATGCCGGTCGCCGACGCTTCGTACACGCCGCCGACGCCGGTCGCCTCGGCACGATACTGCGTCGCAACCGCCGGACTGACCGCGAACAGTATGCTTCCGCTGGTACCGGTGACACCGCTCGTCACCTCCGCCCAGTTCACACCGTCGGTCGACGCATATAGCACGACCGGCGTACCGAACACGTCACAGGTTCGCGAGTCTTCGACGGTCACCGTGATGTTGGCCGTGCCGCCATTGGGGATGGTCGTGGGCGCGGCACCTATCGCGGCCGTCGTCGACAACGGCAGCCGGTAGTGCGGAGCAACGGGATCGGGTCCGCCGAGGAGCGGCTCGAACGGTATCGTGGCGGGCACGCTCGAGGAATCGTTCGCATCGTAGATCATCGCCTCGACGGTCGCCGTGTCGGTCGTGCTCCACCAGTTGCGCGTCGCATCGAGCGAGGCGGCGGCGCCCCAGTCCGACAGCGACGCGGACACGACACCCGGATTGAGGAAGCTGTTGCCACTGGCGTATGTCGCGTAGCCGAGGTAGGCCTCGCGGTTCTGAATCGCCGAATCGCGAACGGGAGCCAGGCTGTCAGCCCTCCAGAAGATGTTGTGCACCACGTGTGCGTCGGCACCCCACATGTGCGTCGTGACCTTGCCCCCGTTCAGGAACACGGTGCGCTCTATCGCGCAATCTTCGGTAGGGAACCAGAGAAACAGCTGGTCTAGCGAGTTGCTGACTATCGAGTCGCGCATCACGAACGACCCGAAGAGTCGATGACCGCCTCCTTGGACGCTCCCACCATCGACGTCC
>JAOUET010000153.1 GCA_029858605.1 Coriobacteriia bacterium
CACGCGCACGGTCTTCAAGACGATGCTGCGGGCCGAGAAGACGCGGTCGGCGACGGTCATCGTCGCCGAGTTCTCCGCCGGGAACGTCGCCGTCGCGGTGTAGAGTTGACATAGGAGCAACAGCAGAAAGCACGCCCGAGTCAGGTAGACTCGGGAAGAAGCGCGTGAGGGCGCGCTTCAGCTGAAACGCAAACACGTTCGGCAAACCGCAGGGAGGTGATGGGACTAGTGTTCTCCGCATGGTACGCGCTGATCGTGGGTGTGCTCATGATTGCGCAATGGGCGTTCTTCTTGGCCACGGGGCAAGTCCCGGAGCTTCAGAGTGAGCCGTACCGAATCGCGTTCCATCTCGTCGGCGAAGCCGTCACAGCCATCGCGCTTATCGGCGCTGGCATCGGGCTACTGAAACGGCGCCCATGGGGTCGCAGCCTAGCTCTGATCGCGTACGGATTGCTCGTCTACACGATGATAGTAAGCCCGGGCTACTTCGCTCAGTCCGGAGACTGGCTCTTCGTCGGGATGTTTGCGCTGCTGCTCGCGATGGCCGGTGTAGCGATTGTTCGCCTTGTCCGGACGAGCGAATAGGCGCTCCGCAGGTTGCCTGAGTTCAAGTTTGAATCGCAACACTTCGCCTTCCTGAGCGACTTCCTACGATCGTGCATAGCATTCCTCCGGTGTCCGATAGGAGAGCCGCTTCCGCGGCCGTGAGTTGAGCTTGGCGGGGACGTCGGCGAAGCTCGTTCTCTTGGGCAGGTACTGGCGGACGAGCCCGTTGGTGTTCTCGTTCGTGCCGCGCTCCCACGCATGGTGCGGGGTGGCGAAGTAGAACTCGGCACCGGTCGCTTCCTCGATCTGCTTGTAGGAGTGGAACTCGGTACCGTTATCGGACGTGATGGTGGCGACACGACCGGACTGATGCCCGATGAGCTCGACACAGCGGGCGACCGTGTCCGCGGCGCAGTGGCGGGCGAGCTTGCCCATCACGAGGTAGCCGGTCGCCCGCTCCACCATGGTCACGACGCTGTTGCGGCCGTGCTCGGTGCCCATCACCGTGTCGATCTCCCAGTGACCGACCTCTCTGCGCTCCTCGACCTCCGGCGGCCGCTCGGAGATGTGGCGCTTACCTGCCAGTCTTCCGCGCCAGTCGCGGGAGCGGTACCGCTTGCGGCACCTCTTTCGCGATTGCCGCAGGTGCTGCCACAGGTCACCTCCGGCGCGCTTGTCCGCCCAGACGTGGATGTAGATCGTCTCGTGGCTGATGCGCAGGATAGCCTCGGCTTTCAGGAAGCCGGCCACCTGCTCGGGGCTCCAGTCCATGCGCAGGTAGCGATCGACGACCTCCCAGGTCTCAGGACCGATGCGGGCGTTGCGCCTCGACCTACGGCGCCGGGCGACGGCGTAGGAATGGGCGATACCGGGGACGTAGCGACCCGACGGGCGCAGGTTGCGCCGCAGCTCGCGCGAGACCGTCGACGGCGCGCGTCCGAGCTCGGCGGCGATCGCCCGGATCGAGTAGCGCTGTTTCCTCATGACGTTGATGGCGTATCGTTCCTCAAGGGTGATCTGGGCGTGCATCCGGTCCTCACTTCTTGGCGGGAGTAAGGAACCGATTGTGCCCCAGACCGCCCCACCCTCAGAGGGCCGGGGTGTTGCGTTTAGTATCTGAATTCGCAGACTCTAACCAGCGGATCGAGCAGACGGCAAGGAACGGTGGAGTGAAGTAGGCGCATGAGCCGCAGCTGATGCGCAAACACGTTAGGGCGACCGGTGTTGTGTGTTGCGGCGGCGAAACCAAAGTGCCGCACCCGCTCCGCGATGGGGAGGTAACCATGAAGCACTCGACACTCAGGATTCTCGCCTTTGTCGTTGTTCTGCTCGGCGTCGGACTGCTGGTTGGCGGTATCGTGACAGACAAGGACGGCGCCGTCGTGATCGGAATCATCGTGGGGGGCGTTGCCGCGCAACGTTGGATCGCGATGGGGACGCAGGGCAACGCCGGCGAGCGCCAGTAGCGCCGTTCGCCGGCGCGCAGAACCGGCGCGTCAACCTGACGCGCGCATGCGCTCGGCTAGAATGTGACCACAGGCGCGCAGCTCACGCGCTTGACGTTAGAACGAGCCCCCACGACCACGATCCGGGCTGAAGCGAGCGAATAGTAACGTTTGACGTATATACACGCGCGGCGTTATTATGCTCACATGATCGTCTCGTTCCGTGACTCCGACACAGAGGCACTCGCCCACGGCAAGCGCGTCAAGCGCTTCGTCGCGTTCGAGTCGGTCACTCGGCGAAAGCTCCGCCAACTCGAGATCGCCGGGAGGTTAGACGACCTGAGGGTCCCGCCGGGAAACAGGCTCGAGGCGCTCAAGGGAGACCGCGCGGGCCAGCACAGCATCCGCATCAACGACCAATACCGCGTGTGTTTCGTCTGGACGACCGCGGGCCCTGAAGACGTCGAGATCGTCGACTATCACTAGGAGGTGATGACCATGGCGACCATACTTGCACCCGTGACTCCCGGGGAGTTGCTAATCGAGGAGTTTCTGAAGCCCATGGGCATCTCGCAGTACCGCTTGGCAAAGGAGATCGATGTGCCCGCCACGCGCATCGGCGAGATCGTAGCGGGGCGTCGCTCGATTACTGCAGACACGGATCTGCGTCTGTGCCGCTTCTTCGGCCTGTCGGACGGCTACTGGCTTCGTGCGCAGGTTGCCTACGATACCGAGGTCGCACACGAGCAGCTGGCAGATGAGCTTGAGAAGATCCGGCCCTGGTCCGCCGCCTAGGATCGGGGTCCGTTCTAACCTGGGCGTCGAGCAGAAAGCGCGCCCCATGTGAGCTAGACTCAAGCAGGGAGAACTGGGCGGGGCACGCTTCAGCTCACGCCCAAACACGTTCGATACGGCGACGGGAGCCAGGATTGCCGAATAGTCCGCCGGGTGCGGTGGCAAGCGAAGGAGGAGGGCGTGGACTTCCCGATTGATGTTCCCATAGGCCTCGTGTACGTGCTCGCAGCGGCCTTCTGGGCTGCTGTCCTGTTTCAGTTCATTCTGAGACAACAGCGCGAGAGTCGAATCCGGGAACATGAAGTATGCCCCGGCTGCAAACAGAAGAACCTCGTTGTGGAGTCTCATATCGTCAACCGAAGGAACGGTCGCAGGGTGGGCCTACTCAAGAACGTATGGGGTGCCTCGATGTGTCTCGCGCTCGCGGGCGTCCTCTTGTGGAGTGGTGCGCTGGTGGCCACCGACCTCCTGACAGGCAGTGACGCCACTGGCATCCAGGGCGACAACTGGAAGGTGGTGCTGGGACTACTTGTCCTGACTCTGGGTGGGGGCTCCTTCAGCGCCGTAGCGAGCGTCCGCCTGCTATCGGACTACCTCGTCGGAGGCAGAACAACCGTCGTTGACATGAAGTGCAGCGATTGCGGGGTGGCCTGGGTACTGGAGTGACTTGCTCTCTGGTGGGGGATGCATCTCCGCACAGTGAACTCAGAGTCTGCGCATGTCGGAATCGCCTTCGAAGTCGCGCATCGAACCAGCGGATCGAGCGGGCGCGCGAAGAGCGAGAAGAGGCAATGAGAGAGCGCCGCTCGCGCCGCTCATGCGCTCAACGTTAGGCGAACGCTCCCACACCCGCTTCAAGATTGACGCGTGTCACGTGACGCGTTACACTCCGGTCATGATCAAGACGTTCGCGGACAAGCGGACCCAGGAGTTGTATGCGACTGGCCGCGCCAAGCGCTTCCCACCCGATGTGGCCGGCCGTGCAGCTCGAAAGCTCGAGTACGTGGACCTCGCGACGGGTCTTGATGATCTGAAGGTACCGCCAGGGAATCGACTGCACGCGCTAGAGGGTGACCGCAAGGGTCAGTACTCGATCTCGATCAACGACCAGTGGCGCATCTGCTTCCGGTTCGAAGACGGTGACGCATTCGATGTCGAGGTCTGCGACTACCACTAGAAACGAGGTGTGAAGATGAGTATCGCCAACACAGGCCAGATGAAGCGTCGGCCCACCCATCCCGGTGAGATGCTTCGTGAGGACTTCATGCCCGACTACGATCTGAGCGTCTCCGGTCTGGCAGATGCCGCCGGAGTCTCCCGGCAGTCCATCAACGAGCTGCTTCGCGGGCGTCGCTCCGTGACTCCTGAAATGGCACTGCGGCTGTCCAAGCTCTTCGGCAATTCGCCGGAGTTCTGGCTCAACGCCCAGCGGGCCGTCGATTTGTGGGATGCAGCGCAGGCCATCAAGAAGGATGTCGCTCGCATCAAGCCATTGAGCGTCGCCTAGCCCGCGCTTCCTTAGTGTCACTCTGCGCCCATGGGATGCCTGACGAGAGTCGGGTAGCCTCGAGTCCGGCGGCGGAGTGACCCACCGCGCTTCCGTCACCCGCACCTCGGGTT
>JAOUET010000155.1 GCA_029858605.1 Coriobacteriia bacterium
TGCGGCGGCATCTGCTCTGCCAAGGACGGAGAACTCGTCAACTTGGAGGGCGACCCGGATCATCCGATTAACCGTGGAGCACTTTGTTCGAAGGGCTCCGCACAGTTCAACGTTCGCAACGTCTACGATCCCAAGACGGGGGATCTCATCCTCAACCCGTATCGGCAGACCACGGTCAAGTACCGCGCTGCCGGTTCGGACGAGTGGGAAGAGAAGGACTGGGGATGGGCGATCCAGGAGATCGCCAAGCGCGTCAAGAAGACGCGTGACGAGACGTTCGAGACCAAGGACGCCGACGGCGTCACAGTCAATCGCACGGAAGCGATAGGCTGGCTCGGCGGCGCGGCACTGGATGACGAAGAGTGCTACGTGATCCAGAAACTCGCCCGCGCAATTGGCGTTACCTTCATCGAGCACCAGGCTCGTATTTGACACAGCTCGACTGTTGCCGGTCTTGGCAACACGTTCGGGCGCGGCGCGATGACGAACCACTGGATCGACATGAGAAACGCCGACGTCGTCATGGCAATCGGCGGCAACAACGCCGAGAACCACCCGATTTCGATGAAGTGGATCACTGAGGCGAAGAAGAACGGCGCCAAGTACATCGTCGTGGACCCGCGCTTCACGAGAAGCGCTGCCGTTGCCGACATGTACGCACCGCTGCGTTCCGGTTCCGACATCGCCTTCCTCGGCGGACTCTTCAACTACATCCTGCAGAACGACCTCTACCACAAGGAGTACGTCGAGAACTACACGACCGCCTCTTGGCTGGTGAACCCCGACTACGGTTTCGACGACGGGCTGTTCACGGGCTACGACGACGCTGGTCGCAAGTACGACACCGCCACGTGGTCCTACCAGACCGAAGGCGAGACCCCCTGGGACACCTCCGCGACGGGTGCATTCGCGTGGGTGAACGCCCCAGGGACGCCGGAGTTCACTGCTCCGGTCCCCAAGACGCCGAAGAAAGATCCGACTTTGCAGGATCCCAACTGCGTCTTCCAGCTCATGAAGAAGCACTACGAGCGCTATACGCCGGAAGTCGTTTCCGCCGTGACGGGCACGCCGCAGGATCGCTTGCTCGAGGTATACGCGCTCTACGCGTCCACAGGCGAGCCTGGCAAGTCCGGGACGATCCTGTACGCAATGGGCATGACCCAGCACACGAACGGATCGCAGAACGTCCGCGCAATGGCTGTCACCCAGCTCCTGCTGGGCAACATGGGCATGCCGGGCGGCGGCGTGAACGCGCTCCGCGGCGAGTCGAACGTCCAGGGCTCGACCGACATGGCCCTGCTCTTCCACATCATCCCCGCGTACATGGCCACTCCGACAGCCGCCAACCACTCGACACTGCGCGCCTACCTGGAGAAGGAGACGCCGGCGGGTGGCTATTGGACGAACAAGCCCAAGTTCCTCATCAGCCTCCTCAAGGAGCTGTACGGCGACCACGCGACACCTAAGAACGACTTCGCGTACGACTTCCTGCCGAAGCTCAACGGCAAGAACCACAGCCACATCGCCCTGTTCGAGGCGATGAACGAGGGCATCGTCAAGGGTCTGTTCCTCTGGGGACAGAACCCCGCAGTCGGCGGTCCGAACTGCTCCTTCGAGCGCAAGGCTATGGAGAAGCTGGACTGGATGGTCGCCATCGATCTTTGGGAGACCGAGACTTCGGTCTTCTGGAAGGCTCCGAGCATCAAGCCCGCCGACATCAACACCGAGGTGTTCATGCTTCCGGCCGCGTGCCACTACGAGAAGCAGGGCTCCATCGCCAACTCCGGCCGCTGGATCCAGTGGCGCTGGAAGGCGGTCGACCCGCCCGGTGACGCTCTCGACGACGCTGAGATCGCGACCGAGATCGTCCTCGCGCTCCAGGAGCTCTACAAGGCCGAGGGCGGCGCACTGCCGGAGGCCATCACAGAGCTGACGTGGGACTACCTCGACGAAGAGGGCCACGTCGACGTAACGAAGATCGCTCGCGCGATCAACGGCTACACGGTAGCCGATGGCAAGCTGGTCGCAAACTTCACGAAACTTGCCGCTGACGGTTCGACCGCGTGCGGCAACTGGATCTACTCGGGGTACTGGAACAACGAGGACTCCATGGATGCTGCCGAGCAGCCTACTGGATCCCGCAACAATGAGGATGCGACGCGCAAGGGACTCGGCGGCGGCGTCGGCTCGTATCTCGGATGGTCGTTCGCTTGGCCCGTCAACCGGCGGATCATCTACAATCGCGCTTCCTGCGATCCGGACGGTCAGCCGTGGAGCGAGACCAAGGTTCTGTTCAAGTGGACCGGCTCGGAGTGGCTCTCCAACGACGTTCCGGACTTCGGCAACAAGGTGGTACTGCCCGACGGTACGTCCACCGAGACGAAGCCACCGAACACGACCGCCTTCATCATGAACCCCGAGGGAGCAGGTCGCCTGTTCGCTCCGGGCATGAAGGACGGTCCCTTCCCCGAGCACTACGAGCCCTACGAGAGTCCCACGACGAACGCGCTTTCCGGTACACAGAACGACCCGGCCGTCGTGATCTGGGAGTCCGCAAGTCTGGGCACCAAAGATCAGTATCCGATCGTCATGACGACCTACCGTCTCACCGAGCACTGGCAGACCGGTCAGATGACCCGCAACCTGCCGTGGCTCGTCGAGACCATGCCTAAGATGTTCGTCGAGCTCTCGCATGCGCTTGCCGACGAGAAGGGTATCGAGTCCGGCGATAACGTGGTCATAGAGAATAACCGCGGCGCCATCAAGGCGTACGCACTCGTGACCGACCGGTTCAAGCCCTTCGAAATCAACGGTGAGACCGTGCATCAGATCGGCGCACCGTGGCACTGGGGCTACTCAGGATCGTGCTCCATCGGCGGTATCGCCAACGACCTCACCCCAAACGTGGGTGACGCGAACACGATGATTCCTGAGTACAAAGCCTTCCTCGTCGACATTCGCAAAGAGGAGGTGTAGTGAGCAATGGCAGATATGGCCATCTTCTATGACGCCTCCAAGTGCACTGCATGCAAGGGCTGTCAGGTTGCCTGCAAGCAGTGGAACCAGCTCCCCTCGCCTTTGACGGCGGAGGAGTTCGAGTTCACCAAGAGCTACCAGAGTCCTCTCGACCTGTCCGAGAACACCTGGGTCATCATGACCTTCGATGAGGTCGACCAGGATATCGGTGTCGAGTGGAACTTCATGCGTCGGGCGTGCTTCCACTGCACCGACGCTGCATGCGAGCAGGCCTGCCCGGTCGGCGCCATCTCTCATGCCGACAACGGCGCGGTCATCATCGACCAGGAGAAGTGCATCGGTTGTCGCTACTGCGTGAACTCCTGTCCCTTCTCCGTTCCGCACTGGAACGAGAACGAGAACAAGACGTTCAAGTGCCGCCTGTGTGCGGACCGCACGGCAAACGGTCGCGAGCCAGCATGCGTCACGACGTGCCCGACAGGGGCACTGGCCTACGGCGAGCGCACCGCATTGGTCGATGCGGCCAAGGCGCGCCTCGAGCAGGTAAAGGCCGAGGGATTCGGCAAGGCCGAGCTCTATGGTGTCGATGAGCTCGACGGCATGCACGTGCTGTCGCTGGCACATCGCGGCTTGGAGGCCCACGGCCTCGATGCCGATCCGCAGGTGCCTGGAACGGTCAAGTTCTGGCAGCTGTTGAAGCCACTCAGTGGTATCGCGTTCGCTGCCACCGTCGGTGGTCTTGCGGTCTCGTTCCTCACTGGTATCGGCTACAAGCAGGAAGCTCCACACGAGGAAGAGGAGGTGCGCAGCTAGATGCGATACATCCAACGCCAGAGCACTATGGCGCGGACAGTGCACTGGGTGCACACGATCGCGTGCATTTCCCTCTTCATCACGGGCGTGCTCATCTACGTGCCCTCGATCGCGAACTCGCTTGGCGTCGACGCCCTGCAAGTCTCGCGCATGATTCACCGTGTTGCGGCGGCTCTGTTCATCGCCATACCGCTAATCGCAGTCGTGCTCAAGCCGAGCGCGTTTGGGCACAAGCTCAAGGAGTACTTCGCGCCTTGGACGGCAGAGGACAAGGAGTTCATGAAGAAGTTCCTGCCATACCTCTTCGCGCCGAAGAAGATCCACATGCCCAAGCAGGATCGGTACAAGTCCGGCCAGAAGGTCGCCGACATGGCCGTGATTCTCTTCTCGATCCTGATCGCTGTCAGCGGTGCGTTCATGTGGGGTGCCAAGTTCTTCGCCCCCGAGTTGGTCCGCTGGATGTACGTCCTCCACGACGGCTCCATGATCATGCTCGGCGTGCTGCTCATCGCGCACGTATACGTGGGCGCAGGCATCTTCCAGCCGTATCGC
>JAOUET010000156.1 GCA_029858605.1 Coriobacteriia bacterium
TCAACAGTCGGAGTCGTCCGGTGCGACGGAGATGGGAGACGGGCTTGGCTGCTGAGATCGACCCCAGAACGGCGACAGACCGCGACGAGATCGTCATCGGTACCCGGGGCAGCAAGCTCGCTCTGTGGCAGTCGGAGTACATCAAGGCGAAGGTAGAGGACATCACGGGCCTGCCCGTGCGCCTCAGCATCATCAAGACCACCGGCGACAAGATACTGGACGTGCCGCTGGCGAAAGTCGGAGGCAAGGGACTCTTCACCAAGGAGATAGAGGTCGAGCTTGCGGCGGGCAGCGTGGATCTTGCCGTGCACTCCATGAAGGACGTACCGACCGAGCTTCCCGATGGACTCATCATCGCGGCGATGCCCGAGAGGGTCGATCCCCGCGACGCGATCGTGAGCGGGGCCGGCTACGATCTCGAAACGCTGCCGGATGGCGCGAAGCTCGGCACGAGCAGCCTCCGCCGCCGCTCCCAGGTCGTGGCGATGCGTCCGGGTCTCGAGATAGTGGACGTGCGGGGCAATCTCGATACGCGCATGCGCAAGGCCGAAGAGGGCGATCTGGATGCGGTCATTTTGGCCAGCGCGGGCATAACGCGAATGGGCTGGGCAGACCGCATCACTCACTACATTCCGACCGATCAGATGGTATCGGCGGTCGGACAGGGCGCCATCGGCGTGGAGATTCGCGAGAACGATGAGTACATGCGCCACGTGTGCGAGTCGATCGGTCACCCGGAGACGATGGAATGCGTGACTGCCGAACGTGTCGTCATGCGCCGCCTCGAGGGTGGTTGTCAAGTACCGATCGGCGCCTATGCTCGAATCGAGGACGGCCGCATGGTGATGGACGCGTTCGTGGGCTCGGTCGACGGCGCGACGATCATCCGGCATCGCCTGGAAGGCTCGCCGGCAGAGCCCATCGAACTCGGCGAAGCGATGACGGAAGCGCTCCTCGTGGCAGGAGCAGGCAAGGTTCTCGAGGAGATCAGAGGAGCGGCTGATGCCGCAGGGGGTAGGGTCGATCGCCTCCTGGAGACCTAGGAGGACTCCGGCGGCTTTCGACGAAGGCAAGACCGACCCCGAATCTAGGAGGGCTTGATGGGGGCTCCCATCGTCTATCTGATCGGCGCGGGTCCCGGTGACCCGGGGCTGATGACCGTGCGCGGTCTGGAGTGCCTGTCCGTCGCCGACGTCGTGGTGTACGACTACCTGGCCAACCCGCGCTTCCTGTCGACTGCCCGGGATGACGCCGAGTTCATCTACGTAGGCAAGAAGGGTTTTTCGGAGCACGTCACGCAAGACGAGATCAACGACGTCATCGTCGCGAAAGCGTCTGAAGACGGCGGCAAGGTCGTGGCGCGACTCAAGGGTGGCGATCCGTTCATATTCGGCCGAGGAGGCGAGGAGGCACTCGCCCTCGCCGAGGCCGGTATCCCCTTCGAGATCGTACCGGGTATCAGCAGCGGTTACGCGGCGCCCGCGTACGCGGGGATTCCGGTGACGCATCGGGGACTGACGAGCGACGTCGCGTTCGTGACCGGACACGAGGATCCCACCAAGGAGACGAGCGAGATCAACTGGGAGTGTCTCGCGAATGCTTGCGGCACCATCTGCTTCTTCATGGGCGTGAAGAACCTGCCCGAGATCGCATCCAAGCTGGTCGCGCACGGTCGCGCTCCCGAGACCCCCGTGGCGCTCGTGCGCTGGGGGACCACTCCTCGGCAGGAAACGCTCACAGGCACTCTTGCTGACATCGCCGAGAAGGCGGTCGCCGCCGGGTTTGAGGCCCCGGCCATCACGATCGTCGGAGAGGTCGTGAGGCTGCGCGAGAAGCTCATGTGGTTCGAGAGCAAGCCGCTGTTCGGCAAGACGGTCGTCGTGACTCGCTCGCGGGCGCAGGCGAGCGACCTTTCGATGCGGCTAATCGATCTGGGCGCCGAAGTCCTGGAGTTCCCCGTCATCAGGATCACGGATCCCGAAGATTGGGGTCCGTTGGATGCGGCGATTCGGAATCTCGAGGTCTACGACTGGGTCGTGTTCACGAGCGTCAACGGCGTCGAGCAGTTTTTCGGGCGCATGTCCGTCCACGACTCGGATGCGCGGCAACTGGCCGGCTGCCGGGTCGCCGCGATCGGACCCGCCACCGCAGCGCGGTGCGCGGCGCGCGGCGTCACGCCCGACTACGTCCCGAGCGAGTATCGGGCCGAGGGCGTGCTCGAGGGCTTCTGCGACCGAGGCGTCGGCGAAGGCTCTCGCATCCTCATCCCGCGTGCGCTCGAGGCGCGCGAGGTCTTGCCCGACACGCTGCGGGAGCACGGCGCGATCGTGGACGTGGTGCCGGTCTATCGCACGGTCCTCGGCCAAGGCGAGCCGAGCGTCGTGCAGCGTCTTGCCGAAGGAACCGTCGACGTCGTGACGTTCACCTCGTCATCGACGGTGAAGAACTTCTTCCGGCTTGCGGAAGAGACCCTGCCCGATGACCGGTCGGTTCTCGACGCGATGGGCGACGTGCTGGCCGCGTCCATCGGACCCATAACGTCCGACACGGCACGAGATCTAGGCATCGAGGTCGGTGTCGAGGCCGAGGAGTACACGATCCCAGGTCTCGTCGAGGCCGTAGTGAAGCACTTCAACGACTAGCTGGGAAGAATGGCGGCGTGCCGGCGCCGCCGTTGGGAAAGGATAGCGCACACATGATTGGAATCTCAAAGCTTTATTGCGGCGCCGTCGAGCCCGGGGACGTGCTTCGCTACGACCGCGACTCCGCCAAACTGCCCAGCGAGTTGCTGCAATTCGCGAGGGACAAGAAGCCTGTGGTCGTGTGGAACTGCACGCAGAGGTGCAACTTGAAGTGCGTGCATTGCTACGCGCAGTCTGAGGACCGCCAATACGCGGGCGAGATGAGCACTGAGGAAGCCAAGGAGATGATCGACGACCTGGCTGCGTTCGGCGCTCCGGTGTTGCTGTTCTCGGGCGGCGAGCCGACCATCCGCAAGGACCTCATCGAGCTCATGCACTACGCGAAGTCCAAAGGCATGCGCGTCGTTATCTCGACCAACGGCACCCTCATCACGCCAGAACGCGCCAGGCAGTACGCGGAAGTGGGCCTGAGCTACGTCGGGGTATCGCTCGACGGAGGTCGCGAAACGCACGACAAGTTCCGCGGCATCGCCGGCAGCTTCGACAAGGCGATAGCCGGGATCCGGAACGCGCGCGACGTGGGCATCAAGGTCGGCTTGCGCATGACCGTCAACAAGCGCAACTGGCAAGACATACCCGAGATCTTCGAGGTCATGAAGGCCGAGAACGTACCGCGGGCGTGCTTCTATCACCTCGTGTACACGGGTCGCGGCTCCGAACTCATGAAGGAGGATCTCGATCACGATGAGACGCGGACTGCGGTCCGCCTGATCATGGACAAGACAAAGGAGATGTTCGAGGCGGGTCTGACCCCGGAGATCCTCACCGTGGACAACCACGCCGACGGCCCCTTCGTCTACATGGAGTTGTGCAAGGAGAATCCCGAACGCGCAGAGGAGGTCCTGCAGCTCCTTCAGTGGAACCAGGGCAACTCGAGCGGTAACGGCATCGCGTGCGTGTCCTGGAACGGAGAGGTCTACGCCGACCAGTTCTGGCGTCACTACCCCTTCGGCAACGTGAGGCAGCGACCGTTCTCCGAGATCTGGACGGACGTGTCGGGTGCCACTGGGCAGTCGGAACTCATGTCCAAGCTCAAGGACAAGCGGCCGCACTTGAAGGGGCGCTGCGTCGAGTGTCTCTGGCTGAACATATGCGGCGGCAACTTCCGGGTGCGTGCCGAGGCTGCCACCGGTGACCTCTGGGAACCCGATCCCGCATGCTATCTCACTGATGTCGAGATAGGGCTCCCGAGCGCCAAGATCGCGGATGCAGCGGACGTCCTCGAGAGCGAGATGGCGGCCGAAGCAGGCGCTTCGGCAGGGGGTCCGAAGGACTAGCTATCGCATTGCGTTTGCGCTGTCAACCAGCGGGAATGCGCTTGAAGGTTTGACAAAGCGAGCGTCGCTCGGCAGACTATTGTGTGCTCTTCGGCCCCCTTTCGTGAGGTCGCGAGAGCACCGGCGTGGGGACGTGGCTCAGTTGGGAGAGCGCTGCCTTCGCACGGCAGAGGTCGGCGGTTCGAATCCGCTCGTCTCCACCAAGCAAGATCCTGTCGGGGCGGCCTGTGAGAACGGGGCGCCTCGACTGATATACGAGACAAGTGCACCATAGGCAAGAATGCATGTAGAGGTCGAAGAGTCCGCAGGGCAGGCGGCTATGCACGCCGCGGCGAAGCGGGGCGAGGC
>JAOUET010000157.1 GCA_029858605.1 Coriobacteriia bacterium
TGATGGAAGGAGGGGACACGATGAGTCCGATCGTCGCAGCCCTGATCGCAGTCGTCATCGGTGTCGCCCTCGGCTTCGCACTGACCCGTTTCCTCTTCAGGGACCGCACGGCCCGAGTACGCGAGGACTCCCAGCGCATACTGCAGGATGCGGAGAAGCAAGCCGAGACACTCAGAAAAGAAGCACTCCTGGAAGCCAAGGACCAGATCTTCCAGATGAAGCAGGACGCCGAGACGGAGGCGAAGGAGCGCCGAAAGGAACTCACCGCCATCGAGAATCGGCTTCTCCACCGTGAAGAGAATCTCGACCGTCGCGTCGACTCAATCGACAAGCGCGAGCATCAGCTGTCGAGCCAGATCGGCCAGGTGCAGAAGCGCGAGCACGACCTCGAGGAGCTTATCGAAGACGAGCGGCAACGTCTCGAGGCTCTGGCCGGTATGACGTCCGAGCAGGCAAAGACCATATTGATGTCGCGCATACAGGACGACGTCAAGAGAGACGCCGCCGCCTTCATCCGGGAAACCGAGACGAGGGCCCGCGAGGAAGCGGACAAGAAGGCACGCAATATCGTCGGCATCGCGATTCAGCGCGTCGCGGCGGACCATACTGCCGAATCGACAGTCTCAGTCGTGCACATACCAAGCGATGACATGAAAGGCCGCATCATCGGCCGAGAAGGCCGAAACATCCGCGCATTCGAGTCTTTGACGGGCATCAACCTGATCATCGACGACACTCCGGAAGCCGTCATACTGTCGAGTTTCGATCCAGTCAGGCGCGAGATCGGCAGACTCACCCTCGAGTCGCTGATCTCCGACGGTCGCATCCACCCGGCGCGGATCGAAGAGATGTTCCAGAAGTCCGAAGTGGCCGTGACCCAGCAGATCCAGGAGGCAGGGGAGCAGGCGGCCTTCGACGCGGACGTCCACGGACTCCATGCCGAGCTCGTCCGCACGCTCGGCCGACTCCGTTTCCGCACCAGCTATGGCCAAAACGTTCTCAAGCACTCTCTCGAGGTCGCTCACCTAGCTGGGGTCATGGCCTCCGAACTCGGCGTCGACACGAAGCTGTGTAGGAGAGCGGGTCTTCTTCACGACATCGGCAAAGCCATCGATCACGAAGTGGACGGACCGCACGCACTCATCGGTGCCGACCTCGCTCGCCGGATGAACGAACCGCAGCCGATACAGCACTGCATCGAAGCCCACCATGCCGACGTAGAGGCGACCACCGTGGAAGCCGTGATCGTCCAAGCCGCCGACGCCATATCAGCGGCTCGCCCAGGTGCACGCCGAGAGACTCTTGAGAGCTACATCAAGCGTCTGGAGAAGCTTGAGGCAGTCGCCGAATCGCACGAAGGTGTGGAGAAGTGCTACGCGATGCAGGCGGGCCGCGAGATCAGGGTCATGGTGAAGCCCGATGACGTGGACGACTCCACGGCCGTCGTCCTCGCCCGCGACATAGCAAAGCAGATAGAGGAAGAACTCGAGTACCCAGGGCAGATCAAGGTCATGGTCATCCGTGAGAGCCGAGCTGTCGACTACGCGAAGTAGAGCCCGCTTTCGGCGCAACGCAGTGTGCGTCGGTGAGGCGTATACTCGTACCGGCTACCAGCCATGCACGAAAGAGGCCGCAGCGCGGCCTCTTTCGCTGAGCCGGGTCGTACTTCAGGCGGGCCATCCGGATGCGTAGACTGGACGCATGAGCGAACACGACACAGAGTCCATGCTCGACTTCGTCTCGGCCGTCTCGGGCGAGACATACCTCAAGGTCGAGGAGAATCTCGGCGACGGGTTCGTGCGCCTACGGACTGCCGAAGCGGAGCGACGCCAGGCGAAGCATGACATCCGCAGCTTCGAGGACATAGTCATCGAACTGCTCCGCAACGCGCGAGACGCCCACGCACAGAGGGTCTTCGTGGCGACGGCGCGCGACGGGGACGACCGCATGCTCACGATGATCGACGACGGCATCGGCATCCCTGAGACATTGCATCAAGCGATCTTCGAGCCGAGAGTAACCTCCAAGCTCGAGACCATGGTCATGGATCGCTGGGGCGTGCATGGCAGGGGTATGGCACTGTTCTCGGTCTACTCGAACGTCGGCGAGGGCAGGGTCGCGGCCTCGAACCTGCACCGTGGTACTTCGATATTCGTCAGGGCCGACACCGGCTCTCTCCCCGAGCGCGCCGATCAGTCCTCGTGGCCCGTGGTCGAGCGTGACGAAGGCGGTGCCTTGCGCGTCACGCGCGGCCCCCACAACATCGTCCGTCGCGTCCTGGAATTCGCCTGCGAACATCCAGAGATCGACGTGTACCTAGGTTCCCCGGTCGAGGTTCTCACCACGGTCCACTGTCTGGGTCGAGACGTCCTCGACACCTCCGAGCTACTCTTCTGCGATGACACGTCCCGTCTGGCAGTCTGGCAGCGACCCGCGGCATCATCCGACGCCTCCGATCTGGTCGAGATAGCCGAAGCAATCGCACTGAGCGTGTCCGAGCGAACTGCCCACCGCATCCTGGGTGGGGATCTGGCTCCGCTCGATACCGTTCTTCACCAGGTTCTGGTGGACGACGAGCCCACACCTTGTCCCGAACCAGACATCTATCGAGATCGTCGCAGCCTCAAGATCCATTCGGACGACCTCACCGCCTTTCGACGGGATCTGACTTCGGCGTTTGACGCACTTGCCGAGAAGTACTACCTGCACCTCAAGGGAGAACCGCGAGTGCACGTCGGACGCGACCAGATTCGTGTCCGGTTCGACGTCGACAAGGAGGAGTGACCGCGACGAGAAGGGTCGCTCTGCGGTATACTTCGACCAAACGCACCAACTCACCAGGCGATACACCACACACGAACCCGGTCGTCTAGACGGCCTCGAACCAGGGACCGCAAGGGAGCAGCAGTGGAAGTACTCAAGGTGTCGAGCAAATCCAATCCCAACTCTGTGGCCGGCGCTCTCGCCGGTATCATTCGGGAGCAGGGTGCCCTGGAAATCCAGACCGTCGGCGCGGGCGCCCTCAACCAAGCAGTCAAGGCCATCGCGATCGCCCGCGGCTTCATCGCTCCTTCGGGCCTCGAACTCACGTGTGTCCCCGCGTTTGCCGACATCACCATCAACGGCGAGGAGCGTACCGCCATTCGTCTTCTCGTCGAACCACGCGACATGCATAGGTGACTCACGCCCGGGAGGTCCGATGCTCCTTGACCTCCACGTACACACCGCCGCGTCGGACGGTTCTCTTCCGGCCGACGAGATAGTCCGACGCGCCTCAGCAGCCGGGCTTGCCGCTCTGGCGATCACCGACCACGATTCCGTCGACGGCATCCAGAGCGCCCTCAAAGCGGCGGAATCTACCGATATCCTCGTAATTCCGGGTGTCGAACTCTCGGCCGTCCATGAGAACCGCGACGTGCACATCCTCGGCTACTTCGTGAATCACACCGATGCGACATTCCTCGAAACGCTGGAACGATTGCGCGTGGCCCGAAGAGAGCGTGCGAGCATCATGGTCGAGACCCTTGCCGAGGCGGGCTTCGAGTTGTCGCTGGACGAGGTCTTGCTTCTAGCCGAAGGCGCCAGCGTGGGGAGATCGCACGTAGCTCGCGTCCTCGTGGAACGGGGACACGCGGATTCCATGGCCGACGCATTCGAACGCTTCATCGGTCGAGGCCGACCCTACTACGTTCCAAAACCGGTCGCACGTCCTGCTTCGGCCATCTCGACGATTCTCGACGCGGGTGGCCTGCCCGTACTTGCTCATCCCGGCGTCACCGGCATCGATGACGCCATACCCGACTTGGTCGCAGCGGGGCTCGTGGGACTCGAGGCCTACCATGCCGAACACGACATCTCGCAGCGAAGACGCTACGAATCGCTCGCGGGACAGATGGGCCTCATCGTGACGGGTGGCTCCGACTACCACGGCAAAGCGTCGCCTGGCGCTCCCGTCGGCTCGGTCGAGATGCCCGACAGCGTCCTTCAGAATCTCCTCGAGGCGGCGCGGGAGTTGCGGACGTGACGCCCGTTGCACGCAGGCATGATACACTCGTTCGGCTATGAGCGTCACTCCCTCCACTTTCCACGTTCGCACCTTCGGCTGTCAGATGAACAAGCACGACTCCGAGAGAGTCAGCGGTCTGCTGCAGTCGCACGGCATGATGCCCACCGACGACCTGTCGTCGGCAGACGTGGTCGTCTTCATGACCTGCTGCGTGCGAGAGAACGCTGACGACCGGCTGCTCGGGCAGGTGTCGTCGCTCAAGGCGGTCAAGAGCGTGCGGCCAGACACCATGATCGCCGTTGGCG
>JAOUET010000158.1 GCA_029858605.1 Coriobacteriia bacterium
GTGCAGAATCCTTCAGCGTGGCACGTGCCGCAGTAGAAGACCTCGGATACAGGAGGCAGCTCAGCCTCGCCGGCATGCGTTTCTTCCTCTGCGGGTGGTACCGCCGTCTCGGTCCCTTCGCCACTTCCTTCGCGAGCGGCAACCGCCATCTCCGCGTGCCCGGCGGAGTCCCCGCCCTTCGCGTAGAAGCCCGCTTCCAGATGGTTTGCCGGCTTGAGCTCGAAGTCGGCCGGGTGACATGCCTCGCAGGCACCGGGCGCACGACCGTCGTCCTCCTGGCTGTGACAGCGGAAGCACGCGGTCATGGTCATGAAATCGTCGTGCTTCCTGTTCGGCTCGCCGGTCGTGGGGTCTTTGAGTTTGAGCTCGAAATCCTCGGGATGAGCCACGCGGTTGTGACAGATCGGGCAGGCGACGTCCTCCTCCGTGTGGATGGCGTGATCGATGATGATTCCCTCGCCTGGAGTGTACGGCCGGTTCGGTCCGTGGCACTGGGTGCAGTGTCCGGAATCCATCTCGATAGCGAGTTCCGACCCGGGGTTGAGCGGCAGTTCGTATCTGTTTGTGACGGTGAGGTACAGCTCGCCGAGCGCTTCGGCCTTGTGCAGCAAGAACGTCACTGGGTCGGCGTTGGGTGGCATGTGGCAAGCCATGCAGGAGACCTCTGCGTGCGACGAGCGATTGTAGGCCTCGATCGAGTCGTCTTGGACTTTGTGGCAACCGTTCGCGCAGAACCAATACGTGGACGTCACGCCAAGCGCGACGATGATCAGCAGCACCGCGACGAGGGCCCCGCTGATGGTCCATATGATGTAGCGCGGACGGCGCGCACGATCCCTGAAGCCTTCAAAAGAGACCCGAGGCATGCTGGTCCGATCCTTCGTGAGCTAGTAATCGACGCCTACTTTACCGCCTCGCGTGGCAGCATGACAGATTAGGCAGTTGCCGTCTTCGGCGAAGCGGTACTGCTTGAGCATGTAGTTCTTGCTGGTTCCGTGTGGATCGTGGCATGTCGACGAGCACGTCAGCCCTTTCCCCGCATTGACGTCGTAGTACACCGGCCTAACGGGATGCTTGTTGTAGCCTTCGTATCTCGTGTGGCAGTTCAAGCAGAGGTCGGGGTGACTGTCGCGCAGAATCGGGCCGAAGTTCGAACCGTGGGGCGTGTGGCACTGGATACACAGAAGCCGCTCGCGCCAGTGAGCCGATCCATCGTAGATGGCACGTGTCGGATACGAGTGACACGTGTAGCACAGGTTGTTGTCCCGAGCGACAAGAAGCGCCGAGTAGTCCGCAGCATGTGGGTTGTGGCAGTCGGCGCAGTTCAGGAAGGGAGAGCCGACCGGATGGTGACTGACCTTCAGGAAGTCGTATCGGATGGCCCGATGGCACCCGTAGCACAGCTCCGGCTGGTAGACGGTCAACAGCGGCTCGTAGTCGGAGCCGTGCGGTTCGTGGCAGCCGGTGCAGTTGTCGTAGGCGAACGGGTTGTGCTGCACGGCCTTTAGGCTCAAAGGCGCGACGCTCGGATGGCACATGAAACACAGGTCGCGCTGATTGTCGACCAGGATTCCCCGCCAGTTCGAAGCGTGGGGGTCGTGACAGTTGGTGCACCATCGCTGTCCGGCCGGCGGATGAACCTGCGCCCGTGAGAGCTGGGGGCCCATCGGATGACATGTCACACACAGATCACGCTCGTCCTGAACGAGGAGGGCGCGAAAGTCCGCGGCGTGGGGATCGTGGCAGTTGGTGCAGTACCCTTGCTCGAACGGGTTGTGCGGGTAGGGCATCACGGTCTGAGCACCGAGATCGCCATGGCAAATCCAACACAGCTGTTCTTCGGGCATCACCAGCTGTGATTCGATGTCCTTTACCTGCTGAGTCTCTTGACTGACAACCTCGCCGCCGTCCTCGCTGTCGGTCACCCCCGCAACCGTGTCGTAGAGCGAGATGATCCACTTCAGCGGCAACCACTCGACGAGAGTCTTGTATCGCTTCCAGGTTTTCGACCCGCCCGCATACGTGGTCCGTTCGACTTCTTTGCCATGAGCTGTGTGGCATACCGTGCACTCCTTCATGAGGAAGGGGTTGTGCACGGACGGTTTCGACAAGTCCGGGATGAGTTCCGTGTGACATTGCAGGCATTCCAGGTTGCGGGAAACGAATCGGGCGACGTCGGGCTCGTAGGAGATCCATGTGTCCACGATCGACGTGACACCGCACAGCAGAAGGAGCAAGAGTAGCAGAAGGAAGAGGGACCGCCTCGAACGGCGCTGGTCATCCCCCTCTTCAGTGATCTGCTCTATGGCATCGATGTCGCCCGCGACGACGTCGGGCTCTGCCAACTATCCTCCCGGCGCTGCTCTCTCGTCGGCAGCTTCGACGCGGCCAAGGCTGTGCAGGGTGCGGTCGGGAGCTCCACCGTCCTAGTCTAGCATGCGGCTCTTGCCATATGAACAAGACTGGGAGGGGTTTCCATAGGCTCCAGACGCCCCATAAACGCCAAGGTGCGGGGCCTTGTGGCCCCACACCTTGATAGTTCGTCAAATGCGCGCGATTCCCTTAGTTGCAGCGCGGACTAGTGACCCCAGCCGCTCCACCCTCCGGAGCCGCCAGCCACCTCCGTACCGAACGCCCTCAACTCCGCGATACCGTAGCCGTTGTCGCGACCCGTTCCGGTACGGCGACACTCGACGCGCACGTAGCGCGCGTCACGCGGACTGAGTGAAATCGTGTTCGTTCCCGAGGAGCCGCTGCTGGTCTCGTAGGCCGTCGACCAGTTCCGATTGTCGGTCGACGTGTAGATGCGGTACTCACGCGCCCAGTAGTCTCCGCGCCAAACGATCTCGACACTGCTCACGCTGTACGTGCTCGCAAGGTCGACCTGCAGCCACTCGCGGTCGTCGTAGTCGCCGTTGTTGTCCGACCACCAGAAAGTCGACGTGTTGCCGTCTCCCGCCTTGCTGGCCGAGTACGACGAACTCTCGTAGCGCGAGGCAATGAACGACTTGCCGAGGGCGATGTTGTCGCCGCCCGAAGGCGTCGGAGTGAGTGCAACATCCTTTGTCGAGACCTCGCCAGCGAGGACGCTCACAGAGCCGCTCCAGTTCTCATAGCCCGTCTTGATCACGGTCATGCTGTAGGTCCCCGCCGTGACATTGCTCAGAGTGTAGCCACCGTTCGATGCAGTCGTCGTCGAGGCGCCGTTGCCAAGACTCACTGTCGCACCGGAAAGCGCGGCCGACGTCGAGGCGTCAGTCACGTTCCCTGTCAGCGTTCCAGTCGTAGGCGCAGGAGGAGGTGGGGGCGGAGGTGTGGTACCGCCGCCCATGACGTTGGGCCAGACGGGCGAGATCGGCGACTCGTGCTTGTCGCATCCGCCGCCGCTTCCTCCGCAGTCGCTCTTGTCCCAGCCGTTCTCCGACGTGATGCTCGAGTAGCTGCGCAGCCTGAGACCGGTGATGCCGTGCATCGACGTCGCGTATGGGGCGGGATCGGTGCGATAGCCGATCAAGCGTGGTCGACCCCAGCCGTGCGGGATGCCCACGTGACACGTCGTGCACCCGTTGCCCTGACGACCCGTGGAGGGCCTTGAGTCGGAGCTTTCGGTTCTCGCATGCTTGTCGTGGACGTAGTTGCCAAAGTTTCCGCTACTGGCCAGGACGTGGCACTTGGCGCATATGGTGTCTTGAGTGAAGCCGCCGTTCCGCCCATCCTCGTACAAGAAGGCCTGTGAGTAGGGCCTCGGGTATGCCGGGTCCACGTTGACCTTCATCGCCGCACCGTGCGGCCCGGTGGCACCGCTGTACGTATGACAGTTCTCGCACGTCACCATCGAGTCGTAGGTCCAGCCGCTCTTGAAGGTCGCCGAAGCGGAAGGCAGAGACCAGTTGTAGGTCTTGCCGTCTACCACGAAGCTGGACCTCATTCCCGGCAGATCCGGACTCACCCGGTGCATGGAAGCGTTGCCCGCATTGAACTCGTCGGCTTGCCGCATGTTGTGAGCCGAATCGGGATGACATGTCAGGCAATTGCGATTGCCCGCATCGATCGCGCCCTGAACGGTCTCACTCGACGATTCGTGACACGTGTCGCAGGTGTACCCAAGTGCGGCGTGCTCGTCATCGAGATACATGAAGTGGCAACCGCTGCAGCCGCTCGGGTTGTAGGCGACGGCATTGTGCTGCTCGTGGTGATTGGTGCCTACTCCCTCGTGGCACACGGTGCAGTCAGTAGTTGCCGGAATGGTGTCGGGGTTCGCGTGACAGTAGGCGCATCCACCGCCTGGGCCGC
>JAOUET010000017.1 GCA_029858605.1 Coriobacteriia bacterium
ACCGCCCGCAGTCTTGATACGGTGGCCCGCACGAGAGGTTCCCGCAGTGACGAACTGCTTGATGTCTACGGGCGTCGTCGTGAAGTAGCTCTGCAGCGTCCCACCGTGGCAGTCGAGACAAGATGATGCGTAGGTGCCGTTCGCCTGATCGTCGGCCAGCGTGTCGGCAGTAGTCGGAGTGAACGTCGAGATCAGGCTGTCGAACTCGTTCGGCCCGCGATGCGATTCGTGACAGTACAGACAATCGCCGAACACACGGCGAGCGGTCGCGGAAGCTGGAATCGACGCGTGCGCGTTGGCGTCCTTGTCCGCGTACGTGGTTTCACCCGGAAAAGTGCCGAGAATCGGATAGCCTGTCGCGTTGCGCGTGGGATTGGCCGTGCTCGGGTATCCCACCCCATACCAGTCGTTGGTGTCGTTGTGGCACGCGAAGCACCACGTGTTGTCGTCGGTCGAGACGGTGTCGCCGTTTATCGTCTCGCGCGGCAGTTTCGGCTCACCCGAATAGTCGGAGTGAGGGCTGTGGCAACTCGAGCACCGGTTCGAGAGATCCGTCGCCACTTCGAGGTCCTCGAGCACGTGCCCGCTGGCAAGCGCGAAACTGTTGTCCGCACCCGCCAGGATGTTGGTGGACGCACCTTGCCCGTCGTGACACGCGTAGCACACGGACAGCTCGCCGGGCGCTCGGTCCGTCGGCCGCATCAGAGAACTCTGTGTCGTTGCGACGTGCGGCGCGTGGCACATTCGGCAGAAGTTGCCCGCGACCGTGTAGACCGTGTGAGGCGCCTGCGTCCAAGTCGACGTCACGGGACCGGCCGGGCCGGACTTGGCTGACTCGTTCGATGCCGCGTCGTACGCGCTCACGCGATAGAAGTACTGCTGGCCCGGGATGCCGGTCGTGTCGTTGAAGGTCAGCAGCGTCGTCGAACCTATCAGTATCGGCGTGCCAGTCGACGTCATAGAGCGCCAGACCTTGTAGCCGACAACTCCCACGTTGTCGGTTGAAGCGTCCCATGAGACTGTCGCGATCACGGGCGGTGCAGCACCGGCGACCACGTTCACGTTGCCCGGCACGCTCGGAGGCTCCGTGTCAGATGTGCCGAAGCCGCTGAAGCCCACGCCTGTGGCGAGGCCTGGGTTGCCGTAGGGATCGTCGACATTGCCTGCCGCAATCTGCACCGTGTAGCCGGTACCCGGTGACTGGTCGCTGGTCGTCAGACGCACGACCTGATTGCCCGGCTGCACGTTTGCTGCGGTGATCGTCAAACCCGCTATCGTGAAGTCGGACCCATCGCCGGCAACGGTGGTGGGATCGAGCGGCTCGTCAAACGTCACGTCCACCGTGTTCTTGTCGATGGCAGCAGCCGACTGGATGCTCGGGCCGATGTTGTCGACTCGAACGTTGGTCACCGGCGTGGCGTCGGTCCCGGTCAGGGAGACGTTGTCGGTCGCCTGCACCGTGATCTCGTAGCTGCTCTCGCGGTTCTGTCCGGCGTCCAGCGACCAGTCGTACGTCCAGTTGGTCGTTCCAGCCGCCAGATTCCACGCTTCCACAACCGACCAATGGTCGGTGTCCCAGTATTCTCCGTCGGAGCGCCGAATGCGCACCCTCACTTCGGCCAGACCCGAACCCGTGCCGTCCGACGCGGTACCGGCAATCTGCTTCACCGCACCGGTCAGAACCGCATCGTTGAGGGGGTCGGTCGTGTTGACCGTCGGCGCCGAAGCATCGATCTGCACCGTCTGACCCGAGTTCGCCGAGATGATGTCGGCGAACGCGTCGACGGTGCCGAGGGTTGGCGTGATGTCTCCGTCGTTCACACGCGAACCCAGGATGTGTCCGTCGTTGGCCGCCGCGCCGATGGTGTACACGATCCATAGCTTCTTGGTGACGCCGTCTGAGACCGTGTAGGCGAGACTGTCGAACGTCGCGGTCGACCCGCTCGCATCGCCCGAGAAGGTCTTGGTTGTACCCACCTGCGAGTCGGGCCCGTCAACGAAGATGCCATTGCCGTCGTCCTCGAAGAGGCGCACGGCCGAGGTGTTCGTCGTGAGCGCACCACCGGTATCGAGTCCGCGCACGACGATCTGGCCGACGGTCACATCACCACCGGAAGCTGAGAGAACGAGTTCGTCCACCACCGTGACGTCATCGCGAGTGCGATACACGAGCGAACTCGGTCGCCCGGCGTCCGCACCTTGCGAGACGGTGAGCGCCCCTCCCACGGGAGGCGACCCGTAGCCGGTGAAGTTGGCACTCGTCGCCGGGTTCGTGTTGGTGTACACATCCGCCACATTGCCGGCGGCACATTGCACCGTGTAGGGGCTGGCCGGTGTCTGCGCAGTCGTGGTCAGCCGCACAGTGACGTTGTCCCCCTGAAGAACGGCCCCCGAGACGGTGAGCCCGGCGATGGTGAAGTCCGAGGCTGCGATGGTCGCACCGTCGAGCGCCTCGTTGAACAGGACGTCCACGGTAGTGGCATCCACGGCGGTTGCGGACGATATCGTGGGCCCCGTGTTGTCGACCTTCACGCCAGTGACGGGCGTCGCGTCCGTCCCGGTGAGCCCCACGTTGTCCGTGGCCCTGGCGGTGATCGTGTAGGTGCGCTGGCGATTCTGGCCGGCATCCAGCGACCAGCTGTACGTCCAGTTCGTGGTGCCTGTCGCCCCCACCCACGTTTCTGTGCCCGTCCAGCCCCCGCCGTTCCAGTACTGACCATCGTCTCGGGCGATGCGGATCTCGACGCTCGCCACACCCGACCCGGCGCCGTCCGAAGACGTTCCGGCTACGGTCTTGCTCGCACCAGTAAGAACGTCGTCGTTTAGCGGATCGGTGGTGTTCGCGGTCGGAGCGGCCGCGTCCACCTGGATGGTCTGGCCTGCGTTGGCCGAAGTGATCGTCGCGAAAGCGGTGACCTGTTGACCGGCCTGGACCGTGATGTCTCCGTTCTGCACCTGCGATCCGACTATGTGCCCGTCAACCGCAGATGCGCCTATGGTGTACACGATCCAAACGTTCTCGCTCGTACCGCTAGTGATGGTGTATGTGAGACCACTGAACGTGGCAGTCGAGCCGCTGGCCGCACCTGAGAAGGTCGTTGAGGAGCCGATCTGGCTGTCGCCGCCATCCCACACGCCATCACCGTCATCTTCGAAGAGGCGTACGGATGTGACGTCGGTTGTCAGCGTGTCTACCGTGTCCAGACCACGCACGACAATCTGCGTGACCGTAACGTCGCCGTTGCTGGCAGCCAAGTTCAGCTCGTCTACCGCTACGTCAGCGCTCTGGCCTCTGTAGATCTTGGCAGTCGGTCGCCCGGTGTCGGAGCCCTGGGTGACGGTTAGCGTGGGGCTCACCAGCGTGTAGTCGACGACAATCCAGACCTCGTCGACCTCAACGCTGTCCTGTCCTCCGGCTTTGACCTCGACCATGTAGACCTGAAGGCCTTGTATGTCAGCGTAGGTCCATGGCGAGCTGGTCCAGGGGTTTGTCGCGTACGGTCCGGAGGACCACTGAGCGAAGGTGCCAGAAACGTTGTGCGTGGTGTAGACCGGCGCATTCGTTCCGTCGTATATGCCCAGACCGAAATCGTCGTTGCCGGTGGTCCTCGCCATCGCATATACCGTCACGGAGTTGATGGTCGCAGACGGGTCGAATGTGGGATCGTCCATGTGCAGGGCCTGCGCCTGCGCGTCCGTGTTCTCCGACCCGATCAGACTGTCTCCGCTCGCGTCCAAGTCGGTCGCCCAGCTGCTGGTTACCGTCCACTGATTGTAGGTCGTTCCCGCACCCGACGGGTGGAGCGTCTCTTGTGCTGCGACAGCGGGCATTAGCCAGACGGCAAGAAGCGTAACCGCAACCACCCCCAGGATCACGCCCAACGTGATGCCGGGGTGTTGCCGATACCAGCTGCGAACCCGGGCGACCATCAGCTCTCGAATTCCGCTTCGGCAATCTCAGCGTTCATGCCCGCACCTACTGCTCCCAAGCAACACCCGCCTCGTAGTTCGCCATCATTCGAGCGCCTTCATCATTCGAGCGCCTTGATGCGCTCCTTGAGCTCCTCGTTGTTCGGATCCAGAAACAGCGCCTTCTCAAGCGCCCCCCTTGCCTCGTCGTACATTCGTGCATCTTCGTAGGCATCCGCCTGCAGAACGAGAAGCTCGACGCGGCTCGTTTCGTCCAAGTCCTCATCCTCGAGCACACGACCCCAAAGCTTCGCTGCTTCTTCGTAGCGACCCACCTGCATGTAGGTCCGCGCCAGGTCATCGAGGTATGAAGGGTCGGACTTCAGGGCCACGGCGGCCTCAAGATGTCCTATCGCGTCGCCGGTCCTGCCGATGACACGCTCGAGCATAGCGACCTGATAGAGCGTCACGTGGTCCTCGGGCTGCTTCTCGAGAACATAGACGTAGTGCTCGATGGCCCCCTCGTTGTCGCCCTGTGCCGCGAGTGCGAGTGCTAGCACTCGGCGTGCGTCGAGGTTGCCGGGGTCGTCTGAAACGATCGCTTCGGCGCGTTGCGTCGCTCCGGCGAAGTCGCCTTCTTCGTAGGCCTGGCGGGCGTCTTCCGCCGACAGACCCGTGTCCGACTGCGCAGAAGTACAGGCACAGATGCCAGGCATCGCAACCAGCCCGAAGAGCAAGACGCAGGCTAGAGTCGCTCGACGGGAGATGCGGAGCTTATCGAGGTGGGCCAAGCGACATCCTCCCCCTGTTGCTGAGCACCTAGTAGTCTACCGTCTGCTGGCACGTATTACCAGGGAGATTCCGGCCTTCCGACACTTGCCGTCCCGCCATTGTGACCGATGTCACAATTGCCCGCGTCAAGTGCGTCAAGTGCCTGCGCCAAGTGCTACGGAAGGACCCCGAACCGCAGCCAACCCAGGGATGAAGACACTCGCGATTCTCGCACTCTGTGCGCGAATCGACGCGTCTCGCGCTGCTGGATCGCTCTGCTCAGGACCGGGGGAAGAACGGGTTGACCGCTCTCTCACGACCTATGGTCGTCTCAGGACCGTGACCGGGATACACGACGATCCCGTCGGCGAGTGTCGCCAGTCTCGCTATCGAACGCTGCATCTCGCGCATGTCGCCGCCCGGGAAATCTGTTCTCCCGACGCTGCCCGCGAACAGAGTGTCACCAGAGAACAGATGGTCCTCGGCAAGTAGGCAGATCGAACCTGGAGTGTGGCCCGGGGTGTGGAGAACCTGCATCACCAGCGAGCCGCTCTCGACCGTGTCGCCTTCGACAAGTGTCTGATCGGCGGACGGGGCCGAGTAGTCGTAGCCGAACGGTGCCGCTCCCGTGCCGTCGGCCGCCGGGGACACGATACGGGGCGCATCGATCTCGTGGACCAGCAAACGCGCGTCCGTCGCATCGAGCACCTCGCACACAGCGCCCAGATGATCGAAGTGTGCGTGAGTCAGCACCACGAGCGCGACGGAAAGGCCTTCGATCGCCGCAAGCAGCCGATCGGGCTCGCCGGCTGGATCGATCACCACGGCCGCGCCGCCCTCGTCGTCGTTGACTATGTAGCAGTTCGTTTGGAGATCGCCGAGAACGAGATGTCGTACGAGCACGACCTAGCGACCCCGCTTGTCGTCGGCCTCTGTGGGGAGCCTTCGTTCGGCTTCGAATACTCCCTCGATGCCACGGACGTTCTGCAGCAGCGTTTGTAGTTGGGCCATGTTCCCGAGCTCGAACAGGAACCTCATCGTCGCGATGCCGTCCCTGGAAGTGTTCACGCTTGCGGACAGTATGTTGACCGCGGCATCCGTGAGCGCAATCGTCACCTCGCGCAGCAATCCGACGCGATCGACCGACTCGACCATTATCTCCACCTGGTATGCCGAATCCGCCGACATGTCCCATTCAACCTCAAGTAGTCGTTCAGTCTGTCTAAGCAAATCGGCTGCGTTGGGGCAGTCTCGCCGGTGCACGGACACCCCTCGGCCTCGAGTCACGAAGCCCACAATCTCGTCACCGGGAACTGGATTACAGCAGCGTGCAAGTCGTACGAGCACGTCATCGATCCCCTTGACGCGCACGCCCACGCCAACGCGCCGTCGCTTGGCCCGCGGAGGTTTCATCGGTGCGGTCGGAGGGAGTTCAGTACCCTCAACCTCTGGTCGACCCTTCTCCTCGTCGACCGCCATGTGCTTGAGAAGCTTGCCGCCGATCAGCTTCGCGGAGACCTTGCCGCCGCCGATTTGCGCGAGAAGGTCCTCGGGCGCCTGGAGGTTGAGTTCGCCTGCGACCTCGACCAGTGCGCGCTGCGTCGCGACGGAACTTATGCCGAGGCCGTGTTTTCGCATGACCTTTCCGAGTTCGTCTTTGCCTCGCGCGAGATCATCTTCCCGGGTGACCTTCGAGAAGTAGCTGCGTATCTTGGAGCGAGCACTCGACGTTCGCACGACCTTGAGCCAATCTCGGCTAGGCTTGGAGCTCTTGTTGGTGAGTATCTCGATCCGGTCCCCCATCTTGAGTTCGTAGCCGAGCGGAACGATCGCACCGTTCACCTTTGCGCCCACGCAGTGGTGGCCGACCTCCGTATGGATCGCATACGCGAAGTCGACCGGCGTGGATCCTCGGCGAAGCGACATGACATCGCCTTTGGGAGTGAAGACGAACACCTCGTCTTCGAATAGGTCGATCTTGAGCGCCTCCATGAACTCGCGTGGATCCTTGAGTTCGGTCTGCCACTCGAGCATCTGACGCAACCATGCGAGGCGCTGGTCGAAGGACTCGTCTCCTCGCCCGCCTTCCTTGTAGCGCCAGTGGGCGGCGATACCGTACTCAGCGGTCCGGTGCATCTCTTCCGTACGAATCTGTATCTCGAGAGGACGGCCCGCAGGTCCGATGACCGTCGTGTGCAATGACTGATACATGTTGAACTTGGGCATCGCCACGTAGTCTTTGAACCGCCCGGGAATGGGCTTCCAAATGGAGTGAACGGTTCCGAGCGCGGCGTAGCAGTCCCTGACCGAATCGACGATGATGCGCAGCGCGATGAGGTCATATATCTCGTTGAAGTCCTTTCCTTGACGCGACATCTTCTGGTGGATGCTGTAGAGATGCTTGGGCCGACCCGATATCTCGGCTTGCACCCCAACGACTCCCAGTTCCCTGTTCAGCGTGTTGATGACCTCGCCTAGATACGCTTCTCGCGCTTCGCGGCTCTCCGCGACCATCTTCTGTACCTGATGGAAACGCTTGGGCTCGAGGTAGTAGAAGGAGAGGTCCTCTAGCTCCCATTTCACCTGCGAGATGCCCAGCCGGTGCGCGAGCGGAGCGTATATCTCCATCGTCTCGACAGCCTTCTCGCGGCGTCGCTCGGGCGGAAGCGCCGAGAGCGTTCGCATGTTGTGCAGACGATCCGCGAGTTTGATGAGAATGACCCTGATGTCCTTGGCCATCGCGATGAGCATCTTGCGCAGGTTCTGGCTCTGACTCTCCTCGTGCGACTGGAACTTGATGCGGCCCAGCTTGGTGACCCCATCGACCAGACCCGCCACCTCATCACCGAACTCCTCGCGCAGCTTCTTGAGCCGCACGCCGCTGTCCTCGACTACGTCGTGCAGCAGTGCCGCTTGCAGCGTCGCGGTGTCGAGGTTCAACTCCGCCAAGATCAGGCATACCTCGACGGGATGCTTCACGAACGGCTCGCCCGACTTTCGCACCTGCCCCTTGTGCGCATCGAGGGCGAACTCGTATGCGGCCTCGAGGCCCTTCACGTCGGCGTCGGGGTTGTACTCCCGGAGACGCTCCTCGATCTGTTCGATGGTGGCCGTCACGAATCGCTCTTTCTACTGCTTACAGCCGTGATGGAAGAATAGGTCGATTGAAGCGGACCAGCAACTCGTTTGCCGACGTGGCGAGGGCCCACTCGCGGAATTCGGCGAACTCCTCGATCTCCTGCAGGCCCTCCGCGTACCGAACCGACGATGCGAGATCCACCTTCTCCTCGGGCCTGGGTAGAAGGCGCAGACGCCTGTAGGGACCGTGTCCTTCCCCTTCCAGGAACCCCAGTTCCCTGAACACGCCTATTCCGGACGACACGCCGCGCTCGTTCAGCCTCGCGGTGGTGCGCACGTCTCCTACGCGATCCGCAAGCTCGGCGTTCGTGATCTCGAACCAGCCGGTTTCGTCCGTCTGCACCCCACAAAGAACCGTGTACAGAGCCGCCAGATCGTCTCTGTCCGGTGCCACGCTCGACAGCACGATGTCGTTGACCTGGCCGTCATTGGGACCGAAGAGGACATGCACGCTTGCCGAGGCACCATCTCGACCCGCTCTTCCGCACATCTGGTTGAACTCGATGTCGTTGAACGGCAGATGGTATAGCACCACGTTGCGTATGTCGGGTATGTTCACGCCTTCTCCGAACGCGCTCGTCGCGACGATCACCACGACCTCCCCGGAGCGGAAGGCGCGTTCAACCGCGTGACGCGCCGAACGCGAGAGCCCTCCGTTGTAGAAGGCCACACGATACGCAATCTCCGGAGCGCGCTTGCGTAGCATGCGCGCGAGACGAACCGTCTGCTCCCTCGAGTTCACGTAGACGATCGTCTTCTCGCCCTTTGCCGCGAGCGCCGCGATGTAGTCGTCCTTCTTCGCATGACACCGGCTGTCCTTGACTGCGAGGTTGTCCCGAGTCGTGGGGTCGATGACGACCGTCTCGATGCCGAGTGTCTCCCGAATCGTTGCGGCAACCTCCTCTCCCGCCGTCGCGGTAACGGCTAGCACAGTTGGATTGCCGAGGAGCTGAAGGGCCTCGCCAAGACGACCGTAGGCGGGGCGATGTCCCGCGCGCGAGGACGCCACATGGTGCGCTTCGTCCACGACCGCGAATCCCACCCTGCCCGTCGCCGCGAATCTTGACCCGTGGTGATCGAGGAACTCGGGTGTGGTCAGGACGACGTCTACCCCTCCGCCTTCAAGACCGGCGAAGATCTCGTCTCGGGCTCCCGGTGCCGATTCACCGGTGAGCACCGCAACACTCAGGCCGAGGGATCCCAACCTTTCCTCCAGGTAGTAGGCCTGATCCGACACCAGTGCGCGCAAGGGGTAGACGAAGACCGACGCCCTCCCCTCCTTCAGCGCGACACGCGCCGCATGCAGGTGAAAGATGAGCGACTTGCCACGACCCGTCGCCATCACGGCGAGGCAATCCCTTCCGGCTGCGAGCGCCGCTAGTGCCTCTTCTTGGGCCGGATGGAGCGGCCGATCCCCTATGAGCTCGCGACCGAGAGCTTCGTCCAACTCCGTCGGCGCGAGCTCCGCCAGCTCCGCACGGCGGGCCGCACGCAGATCCTCTACGTCCTCGCCCTCGGCGGCGGAACGACGCGTGACCAGCACGTTGACCCCGTAGCTTCGGCCCGCCTCGCCCCCCGTGACATCCGTGACCTCCACGTCGTACTCGACGCCCGCGTCCGCGACACGCGCAAGTACCCCTGCGAGACGACGGTTCAAGAAGCCGACCTGGTCGCCGCGAGGATCGAACAGTGCAATGGCGTTCGCGTCGTGAGGGTTGTCGGGCTGCCGCACGAGACGAAGCGGCGTGCCCGCATCGAGCCGCCGGACGACATCCTGCCGACCCTCGAACGTCACGCCCGCCAGCTTCGTGTGAAAGGATTCGGCATCCTCGATGCCCCCGTACTCCTCCCGGGCGATGATCTCTTCTGCGTGTTCGAAGAGATCCTCCACCAATTCGAATGCACCGGGCCTCTCACCCGTTTCGTGCGCGTGCACGTCTCGCACCCGCAGCTGGACCCGGGTGCGGCCCCGCCATTCGTCGACGCTGATCTCATAGGCGAGGTCGACAGCCGCGTCGTGCGCGGCGAGTCTCTCGATGTCGGGGCAGCGGAACATGATCGCCTTCACGGACGCCGCACCATCGTAGGCAGTGAAGCGCAGGTGATTCGCGCTTCGGCCAACGCGCTGGCGCGAGTTCATGAACACACCCTCCGAGAGAAACACGGGGCGAGGGTTCCCGCAGCCGAACGGCTCCAGCAAGTCCATTTCCGCGGCCAGCTCGATGCTCGCATCGTCCAGATCGAGAACGGCGTCGAGCACCATCTCGGTCTCGAACTGGCCGGCAGGCAACTGGGCCAGGTACTCCAGGATGCTCTCCTTGAACCGCGGAAGGTCGTCGGCGGGAAGCGCAAGGCCGACTGCGGCCTGATGTCCGCCAAATCTCGTCAGCACGTCGGCGCACGCGCCCAGCGCCGCGAACACGTCCACGTCTCCCGACGTACGACCCGAGCCGCGGGCCTCTCCGTCCTCGATGCTGAAGAGAAACACCGGAACCGCAAACTCCTTCACGAGGCGGGAGGCCACGATGCCCTTCACGCCTTCGTGCCACCCTTCGCCTGCAAGAACGAGCGCCCGGTCTCCCGGGCGAAACTCGCGATCCGCTGTCGCGGTCGCATTCTTGGTAAGCTCCCGCTCCACCTCCTGGCGCACCCTGTTGTACTCATCCAGAGCGCGAGCGAGCTCCTCCGCTTCACCGGGATCGTCCGTGAGCAGAAGTCGGAGAGACGCCTCTGGATCCGCCATGCGCCCCGCAGCGTTGAACCGGGGAGCCATCCCGAACGCGATCGATTCGGCGGACAGCGTGTCGAGCGAGATTCCCGCCTCGGCTGCCAGGCTCGCAATCGAGACCCTCGGCGACGTCCGCATGCGGCTGAGGCCGTGCGCGACCAAAGCACGATTCTCGCCGACCAGCGGGACGATGTCGGCGACGGTGCCGAGAGCGGCGATGTCTGTGAGCTCCTCCCAGACATCCGGGCAGCCCAAGAGTCTCCCCACCGCATCGACAAGCTTGAGAGCCACACCTGCCCCGGCAAGATCGCGCGAGGGACTGCCGTCCCCGAGCTTCGGGTCGGCGACCGGCACCCCTCGGGGCACGCCCGCAGCCGGCTCGTGGTGATCGGTGACTACGACGTCGATGCCCCGCTCGCGGAGCACGCCCACCTCTTCGGCCGAGGAGATACCGCAATCCACTGTGATGATCAGGTCGGGCTTCTCTCGACTGAGTCTGTCGACCGCCGAGACCGACAGGCCGTAGCCGTCGCGAAAACGGTTCGGCACGACAGCATCCACGTCGGCTCCACACTTCGCAAGCCCGCGGGCGGCGACGGCTGCTGCGGACACACCGTCGAGATCGAAGTCGCCGAACACAAGGATGCGCTCGCTATTTCGCACCGCGAGCGCGACGCGCTCGGCGGATTCGGCCATTCCGGCAACGAGGCCGGGGTCGGCCCAGTCGCGGGCGAGATCCGGTGTCAAGAAGCGACGTGCAGCATCGGCGTCGGTGATGCCCCGGCGCACGAGAATGCGAGCGACCACGCGCGAGACTCCGGCCGCAGCCTCGAGGTGCGCCACCGCACCCTCGGCAACCGGAGCCAACCGCCAGGCCGTCGGTCCTCGCGCATGTCCTGCGTCTGTGCTCATCGCTCTATCGGATCCTAGCAAGGAGGGCCGACACGCGATCCGGTGCCGGCCCTCGAATACGACAAGTGGTCAGCAACTGCCTACGAAGCCTTGGGCTGCTGCTCGTACTTCTTCTTGAGAGCCCTGAACTTCGGCTCCCGTTCCTTCCATATCGCATAGATCGGGGAGGCGACTCCAACTGAGGAGTACGCGCCCGATATGAGGCCGACGACGAGCGCGAACGCGAAGTCGTTGAGCGTCGTGCCGCCGAAGAAGAGCAGCATAAGCGGCGGGATCAGCGAAGTCACCGACGTGTTGATCGAACGAACGATCACCTGGTTGATGGAATCGTTCGCCATCTGCATGAAGGTCTGCCTGACCACCCGGCGCGAGTTCTCGCGAATCCTGTGGAACACGACGATCGTGTCGTAGAGCGAATAGCCCATGATCGTCAGCAACGCCGCGATGGTGTTGGGCGTGACCTCGCGCCCCAGAAGCGCGTATACGCCCAGCACGATGACCACATCGTGTACGAGCGCGGCTACCGCCGTGAGCGACATCTTGTACTCGAACCTCAGGGCCGTGTACACGAGAATCGCGAGCAAGGACAGCGCGAGCGCCATCAGGGCACGGTTGGTGATGTTCGCGCCCCAACCCGGGCCGATCGTGGTGACCTCGCCGGCGTTCGAAGGCAGACCCAGTTCGGCGACCACAGACGCGTACGCATCGTTGGCGACGTCGGGATCGGATTCCGTCGTTCGCACGAGGAATCCGTTCTCTGTCGATTGGATATTCGCGCTCTCGACGCCGGCGTTCTGGAACGCCTCGCGCATGTCCTCGATCTGAACGTTCTCCACCTTGGTGAACGTGATCGCCGTGCCACCCTGGAACTCAATGCCGAAGGTCAGTCCCTGCACGCCGAGCACAGCGATGCTCAGAAGCATGAGCGCTGCCGAGAATCCGAGGAACCACATCCGATACCCGAGGAAGTCGATGTACGGTCTACGCATCCTCATCGCCCCCCTTCATGCCGAAGAGGACCGGCACTCTGGCAACGACCGATTCGGCAAGCAGGATCACCATGGTTCGGGTGAAGAGGAATGCGACAGTCAGATCGATGGTGATGCCTATCATCAGCGTGAGCGCGAAGCCCCTCACTGGGCCGATCGCAACGGTGTAGAGAACGAGTGCGGAAACGAACGTGACGAGGTCCGCATCCAGACTTGTGAGAATCGCGTGCTTGGTTCCCGACTTCGCCGCCGAGCGGAATGTCTTGCCCATCCGCACTTCTTCCTTGAAGCGCTCGAAGATCAGAATCGACGAGTCCGCCGCTAGGCCGATCGTCAGCACGATACCGGCGATTCCCGCCAGCGACAGCGCGAACAGGCCGAAGGTCGAAAGCAGGGCGAGCACGCCGAGGAACAGTGATGCGAAGATGAGCAGACTGAGCCAACTCACCACACCGAGGCCGCGATACATCAGCGCCATGTACATGGCGACTATGATGAGCCCATACAACGCCGCGAGCACGCCTGCATTCAGCGAGTCTTGGCCGAGCGTAGGGCCGACGACCTGCGACTGCTGCATCTCCAGCGTGACGGGGAGGGCACCGGTCTCGAGGACGGTCTTGAGACGTTTGGCCTCCTCGCCAGTGAAGTTGCCCGTGATGCGTGTTTGTCCGCCGCTGATACGCTCCTGGACGACCGGAGCGGACTGGACCTGTCCGTCGAGCACGATCGCTATGGGCCGACCAACACGTGCTCCGGTTATCTCAGCCCACTTTGCGGACCCTTCGGCGTTGAAGATCACGTTGACCTCGAAAGCGCTTGGATTCTCTTCGGAGACGGTGATGTTGGCGTCGGTGATGACCTCACCGGTCAGGAGCACCGGACCCAATGTGACGTTGCCGGTCTCGTCCTGGCTCACGACGTCGCGGATTTCGAGCTGGCCTGTCTGCCCGAGGGTGTCCAAGGCCTCCTGGGGATCCTTGATGCCGGGCAGCTCCACGAGCAGAGAGTCGCTTCCTTGTCTCTGCACGTTGACCTCGGATGCACCGAGCCTGTCTATGCGGTTGCGCACGATCAACTCGGCCCTGTCCATGACATCGGCGGTCACCGCAGTTTGCGACGACTCCTCGGCAGTGAGAATGACCTGCAGCCCGCCCTGGATATCGAGACCGAGCGAGATGCTCGTCCTTCCGAGACGGAACTGCGCATCGGAACCACCCATTCGGAGACGATCGGCATCGACGAGTCGCGTGCTTTCGACCGACACGCCGTTGACGTCGAGAGCGGCGGTGGTCTCTTCGCTGGGTCGGACAACCCAGTCCGATGCTCCCTCGCGACCATCGTCGCCCGGCGATCGCTCAAGCACGGCACTCATCGCCACGGCTTCGGTGCTCGGAACGCTGACGTCACCAGACGGGCCGATGTAGACCGGGTCATTTGCCAGCTCGTAGGTCTCTTGCACGGCCTGCCCCGGATTCTCGGGATCCGGCACGCTGTATATGAGCCGGTCCGGTCCCCGCCACGGCAGCAGCAGCCACCACGCGATCGCAACCAGAACGGCTACGAGCACGAGCGACAGCATGTTGCGCTGCTTGGGATCCATTCTCGAGTCTGCCTGCCTTCCCTATCAGTACGTAGGTGCTATTCCTAGAGGAGCCGGGTGCCGTTGATGACGAGCGCAAAGCGCGCCTCGAGTGCGGCCGCGGCCCGACGACACATCTGCATCCGGGACAGGAATATCTCGAAGTACTCCATCACCTGGCTGACTTCCGTGTCGATATCGATCTCCAAGGCCAACTCACGCGTGTCCGCGTCGACCCTAAGGAAGCTGCGCTTTGAGGCGTAGTTCACTCGGTCGTGAATGTCGAAAGCCGTCGGGTCCGGGTTCCGAACGCGCGTGTGATGCACATCCGACTTGTCGGCCATGATGGCAGCAGCTGCGACTGAGGTAGCCGGATCGCCGAACTCCTCCTCGTGGTTGCCGATCGCGTTGATTATCAGCGCGACTTCCCGAGGCAGCATGCCAAGACGGTATAGGGCGTCCTTTGCCAGCACAGCACCGGCGATTCCGTGATCGACGCGGCCAACGCTGTTTCCGATGTCGTGAAGGAAGCCGGCTATCGACGCCAGCTCAGCTTCGCGGTCCAGGTAGCCGAGGCGCGTCAAGATGTTGCCGGCGATATGCGCTGTCAGATTGGCGTGCCGAAGACCGTGCTCGGTGTACCCTATGGCACCCAGGTACTCCTCGCTCATCGCCATGTAGGCGAGAAGCTCATCGTCGCCCTGTATCTCGTCGAGCGAGACCTCGCGATGTTGCTCAGGCATCGCCGACCTCGTCCTCGACGAGCTTGGCAACTGCGGCCTTCTCGAGTTCGACAACCGTCCCCGAGGTCAGCTCGATGTCGACGGTCTCGTCGCCTACTCGGCGAAGCGTCCCGTAGAAGCCACCTGCGGTCATGACTCGCTTTCCCACAGCAAGCCTCTCCATCAACTCGCGAGCCTTCTTCGAGCGTTGCTGGTTCGGTCGGATGATCAGCACGTACATGCCCGCGACGAGCACGAGAAGGAAGATGATCGTATTCAGATTGCTGCCACTCTCCACGGCAACCTCCATAGCCGGCTCCATTGCGTTCGAGCGAACCCGCAAGCTCCCCGAACCACAGCCCAGTATCATACCATCGGGCGCGACACGCACGCCCCTGATGTCATGGTGCGCACCGTCCAGTCGGCGGGGCCGAGGTTGCTGAACGGACCTAATAGTCGACCGCTGCAGGCGAGTTCATCCACTCGCCGAGGAATCCCGCGTAGTCTCCTGCCTTGATCGCTTCCCGCGCTCGCCCCACGACGTTCGCGAGGAAAGACAGATTGTGTAGCGAAAGAAGGGTAGCTCCGAGCATCTCCTTCATCGACACCAGGTGACGCAGGTAGGCCCTCGTGTACGAGGCGCACACCGCACAAGAGCATCCGGGGTCCAGGGGTCCTTCGTCGCGCGCATATCGGGCGTTTCGAAGGTTCATTCTCCCCTGAGACGAGAAGGCCGTGCCCAACCTGGCCGTTCGGGTAGGCAGAACGCTGTCTAACATGTCGATCCCAAGCGCTATCGCCGCCAGGATGGTGGTCGGATTGCCGACGCCCATGAGATAGCGCGGCGCTTCCCTCGGCAATGCGGAGCACACCGGTGCAAGAGATTCCAGCATCAAGTCGTGCGGCTCGCCCACCGAGTACCCGCCGATACCGTATCCGGGAAAGCCGATCGCCGCCGTTCTCTCGACGCTCTCTGCGCGCAGCGAATCGTACAGACCGCCTTGCACTATGCCGAAGAGGGCTTGGTCTTCCCTCGTGTGCGCGGCCTTGCAGCGGGCCGCCCAGTCGGCAGAACGACGTACCGCCTCGGCAACGGTTCTCTCGTCGGACGGATAGGGCGGGCAGACGTCGAGGGCCATCACGATGTCCGCACCCAGATCCTGCTGCACGAGCATGTTCTCCTCTGGAGTCCATTCGTGCCATCGGCCGTCGACGATGGAGCGAAAGCGGACTCCGTCGTCGTCCAGGGACAGCGTGTCCGCCAGCGAGAAGATCTGAAAACCGCCCGAGTCCGTCAGTACTGCCTTGTCCCAGCCCATGAAGCCGTGGAGTCCGCCGACGTCGCGCACCACACTCGTTCCCGGCCTCAGGAATAGGTGGTATGCGTTCGCAAGAACAACCTGAACGCCGATCTCCTCGAGCTGCGGGGCGGTCACGCCCTTGACCGTCCCGCGAGTGCCGACTGGCATGAAGACGGGTGTGTCTACGGGACCGTGGGGGGTGTGCAGCGTCCCGCGACGCGCGGCGGTCTCGCCGTCCACGGCATGAATCGTGAAATCGAAGGGAGGCATGGGCAGATTCTAGCAGGAGAAAGGCTGCGCTATGCTTGTTCCCGAGAACCAGGCACAACCTGTCTTCGTCTGAAAGAAGGACGCGATGAGTCCTGCCGACCGCGCCGACGAGCGTACGCTCGTAGCAGCGGCACAGAACGGCGACGTCTCCGCATTCGAGATGCTGCTCCGTTCGCATGTGGACGCCGTATATGCGCACGGTCTGAGGTTCTTCGGTGATCCGGAAGCTGCGCAAGACGTCGTGCAGGAGGTATTCCTGAAGGTGTACCGCTCCATCGGGACATATGACGGCAATGCCGCGTTCTCGACATGGCTCTTCCGAGTGGCTCGCAACGTGTGCCTGGACATGTTCCGGCAGAACCGCAGGAGACCGGTGCCGGTCGACCCCGTCGAACTAGCCGCGGGTTCCACCCCCGATCACGCGTCGAGCGTCCTTGACGGCGTCATGCTGGAGAAGGCCATCCGCGTACTGCAGCCCGAAGATCGCGACGCACTCAATGCAGTGTCGCTTTTCGGCATGTCGTACCAAGAAGCAGCCGAAGTGCTCGAAGTGCCGGTGGGCACCGTGAAATCCCGAGTCTTTCGCGCTAGACGCACGCTCGTCGCCGCGATGGGGGCACCGGGAGGTGACTCGCAGTGAACGAAGAATGCCTGGAGGCTCAGCGCATCATCTCCGAAGGCTACGACGGCGTGCCGATCGATCCCGGCGACATCCAACGCGCCCGCAAGCACTGCGCCGAGTGCCCCGAGTGCGCGACCTTCGTCACCACGATGGCAGCGATTCGTCGCGTGCAACCCCCGGCAGCGCCGCCCAAGGTCGTGCAGAGCGCGATCGCGACTCTGAGAGCCGAGGCGGCAGCGCAGGCCGCAGCACAAGCCGCAGCGCAGGATGAGGCTGCCCGAGAAGGCGTTCCGGCGCCGGAGTGGGACCGAGCGATTCCCTTTCCGCCTGCAGAGGGTCGCGAGAAGGCCGCAGGGCGCCCGTCTCAGTCGCCCTGGTTTGCGTGGGGAGGTTGGGTCGCAGCAGCAGCAGCTGTCGTCCTGGTGATCGGGATCCTGACGGTCCAGGGCATCAACTACATCGCGGGGGACAGTGAGGAAGATGCCGCGATCATGGTCGAAGCTGAGGATGCGGCAGCCCCCTTGAGCCAGGCCCCATCCGCAGGCAAGAGCTCCGAATCGCTACGCAGCGCTGAGGGGGCCGACTACATCACAGTCGACGGTCTCGTCTATCGGTACACAGGCCGCACGTCCAGTCTCGGATCCACGACTGCCACGGTCGGTTCCACCTTCAGTGGACTGGACACCGACTCGGCTCCCCAGCAGTACTCGGTCTCGTCCACCGGCGAGGACGCGCTGGTAATCATCACCGACAGCACTGCCTACGGATTCGAACTCGTCACTCGGAATCTGCGTGGCGCGACCTATGCGATGCAATCGCGTCCCGTGACCAGCTTTGGCCAGTGGCCGACGCTGCCCG
>JAOUET010000159.1 GCA_029858605.1 Coriobacteriia bacterium
TTCAGCCTCTTCTTCTTCGGCCTCTTCAGCCTCTTCGACCTCTTCGGCCTCTTCGGCTATCTCCTCGGCTGCCTCGGCCGCTTCTTCTTCGGCGACTTCCTCGACGACCTCTTCAGCCTCTTCGGCCTCTTCGGCCATCTCCTCGGCTTCCTCGCCCTCGATCTCTTCGCCCTCGGCAAACTCGCCCTCGGCGAACTCGCCTTCCTCGCCCTCGGCGGGCTCGAGCGGCGGTACCTCAATCTCGAATCCCAGAGCTTCGGCAGCCGCGCGCATCGACAGCGAGATGCGACGACGGTCGAGGTCCACGTCCATCACCTTGACGTGCACGTTCTCGGCGACAGCAGTGATCTGCTCGGGAGTCTCGACATGGCCCTTGGCCATCTCGGAAATGTGTACGAGTCCCTCGACACCGTCACCCATCTCGACGAACGCGCCGAATGGCACGAGCTTCGTGACCTTGCCTTCGATGATCGCGCCGACGGGGAACTTCTTGACGAGTTCGCGCCACGGATCAGGCTGAGTCTGCTTGAGGCCCAGCGAGATACGCTCCCGCTCGCGATCGACGTCGAGAACCATGACCTCGACCTCGTCGCCGACCTTGACGACCTCGGACGGGTGATTGACATGACTCCAGGACAGCTCCGAGATGTGCACCAGTCCATCGATGCCGCCCAGGTCCACGAATGCGCCGAAGTCAACGATGCTCGAGACCGTACCGGGCAGGATCCTGCCCTTCTCGAGTGTGTTCAGAACGGCCTCGCGTTCGTGCTTGCGACCTTCCTCCAGAACCACGCGACGCGACAGCACGACGTTGTTCCGGTTCCGGTCCATCTCGATGACTCGGGCGTCGAGCTTGTCGCCCAAGAACGAATGCAGGTCCTTGACCCGGCGTAGGTCCACGAGTGATGCCGGCAGGAATCCGCGCAGGCCGATGTCCAGAATCAGGCCGCCCTTGACGACCTCGATGACCTCGCCCTCGACGTTCTCGCCGGACTCGAACTTCTCCTCGATGTCGTTCCAGGCGCGTTCGTACTCGGCGCGCTTCTTGGAGAGGATCAGACGACCGTCCTTGTCCTCCTTCTGGAGAACGAGTGCTTCTACGGCGTCTCCGACGACCACTACCTCGGACGGATCTACGTCCTTGCGAATGGAAAGTTCCCGGGCTGGGATGACACCTTCGGACTTGTAGCCAATGTCGAGGAGCACTTCGTCTCGCTCGACCTTCACGATCGTTCCCGACACCAGGTCGCCTTCGTCGAAGTCCGTCATGGTGTCGTCAATGAGGGCGTGCATCTCCTCATCTGTGTACTCGGTCTTCTCGACCACTTCGTCGTTGTTGGACTCGCTCACTTGCGGCCCCTTTCACTCCGGGGCCCCATCGCAAGTACTCGTCGCCTACAGGTCCGAATCGTCGCCTACGGTGTCTTGCCTACGGAGAAGAATCGTCGCCTACAGTACTTTCCATGCTCTGGGGGCCTACATTACAAACGCACGGTCGAACGATGCCCGACCGCAGGGCGTGATTATACCCCGCCCAGGACGACCAGCGCCACAGGAGCGCGGTAGACTCCGGGCATGCAGTGCTAGAAGGAGAGATACCGATGAGCAAAGAGGATCTATCGGGTGTGTTCGGCGACTTCGACGCGTCAGAGTACGAAGACGAGGTCCGCGAGCGTTGGGGCGAGACAGATGCGTACAAGGAGTCCATGCGGCGCACCGCGCTGTACACCAAAGGGGATTGGGAGCGCTTCAAGGCGGAGGCGGCGGAGATCAACGCGGAGATAGTCGCCCTGATGCAGGAGGGTGTGCCTGCCGAAGACCCCCGCGCCATGGACGCGGTGGAGCGCGCCCGGTTGCAGATCGAGGAGTGGTTCTACCCGTGCTCCCGGGAGATGCACGCCAACCTCGGCATGATGTACGTCGCCGACCCGCGCTTCACCGCGACCTACGAGAAGATACATCCGGGCATGGCCCAGTACGTGTGTGACGCGACCCAGGCGAACGCCAAGCGCGACGGGTAGGGTGGTCGCACCTCTCAGACTTTCTAGCGCATGGGCACGTCTACTGAATCCGCCAGTCTGGCCAGACACCGCGAAAGCCGTTGCTGCAGCCGGCGAATGTCGCGTTCAACGCTCAATGGTCGCGCGTGCCACACTGGGCGACTTCAACATACTCGCTCGCGATGCTGCGCGAGCTTGAGGAGAGCGCTTTCCACAAGTCTCTCTACGCAATCTTCAGGCCGCATTCTCGTTCGATTACCGAGATTACGAACCTGATGTCCGGCAAGGCCACGACGTGTTGGGAATCGGTCTTATTCGTGACCGCTTTCTTGACCTGCGCGGGTGATTCAGACGGACAGTATGGCTTTCCGACCGCCATAAGCACGTCCAAGTCCGCCGTCTGATCCCCGAATGCGACAATCTGTCCGAGTGCGGAGTCGATGTCGTCCAACTCAAGAAAGGACAGGGCCTTCCGCAATGCGGCCAGCTTGCATATACCCTTCGGTGATATGTCGACTGCCGACGCCGTGGACGTAACGGACACCTTGTCAAGAAGGGCCATGTCCTTCAGCGTGAGGTTTACTCGGTCGCGGAGCTCATTGACTGTCTCGCCAGTGACGGGGTTCAGCGTAACCATGAATGACTTGGGCTCAAACTCGTTCTCGGGGAACCGCTCCTTCAGGATTCTCTGTGCCTCCAGAATCGTGAGAATCTCCTCACGCTGGACCACCAGGTGTGTCTTCGCGGCCCTCGGTTGGTAGAGCGCAGCTCCGTTCTCGACCACAGACGGTAGGTCCCGAATACTGCGAAGCGTACCCAATGACTGGGCCAGCAGCTCAACGTAACCCACAGATCGTCCGGTGAAGAAGATGAGTTGGGGATACTGGGGGTACTTGCGAGCATACTCACAGTAGGCTCTGAGCCTAGCGAAACTCACCAGGTCAATCTCGTCTCGCTCGGGAGGTGTGATGCAGCCCTCGATGTCCGAAACGATCAATAGCGGCAACGCCTTCTGCTCGACCTGTCGCACAACAGGTCGATACCGAGCATCGACCTCGCGCTCTCTCCAGTAGCTCCAAATCCACTCGACCGCGAAGATAGTGAACTTCACGAAGCCATATCCAAAGAGTAGCCAGCCGAGTGACCAGGAGAATGGGTAGGGTTCGCTCGGCGATCCAAAGAGCATCGAGAGAACGATCACGCAGAATCCCAATGCGGTGAGCGCAACGTCCAGGACGAAGTACTTGTATCTGTCCAACGCAATCAGCCTCCCCAACGCCAGAGACCACTGGTTTCACAGCTTCACCCGTAGGGCTGGCGCTCGCGACTTCTCCCTCTTCCGTCCTCCCGGTCGCAGGCACGTCATGCGATGTGCCTGCGGTCTACGAGGTGTGACACTCTCGCGAGCAGAAGTAGCAGCCGTCCGACTTTGGGTGTGTGCGTTTGGCTACGGCGACTGCTGGTCTGCAACTTGTGAAGTCCCCCAAGTAATTGCGATTGACTGCTACCGGCATGAAAACGCACCCGAATCTGTGCACCTCGTGATCCCCATTCGGCTGCGCCTTGGTGTTTACGTAGTATCTCGTCACTCTCGATTCCCTCAATTCAATTGGTTCGACCCAACACTCATGCGAGCGGTCTGCTCAATCACTTCTCAAGTACCATCCCTTCCGGGTAGCGATTGGCCGCCAGCCCTGGACTGCTTCCAGTAGTCATTCGAGCGGCGAGATAGACGCAAGGACAGAAACCTCCTACACCTGTGCGCGATTGGTGAAGACCCCGCAACGGTCGCAAGGGCCGCCCGCACTTCGCCACCGCAAGTCTCCCTCACTGCACGCGCTCAAGCGGCGCGTCACCGCCGAATCTGCGACACCGCTCACCACAGTCGACCACCATCGCCGAAAGCTGCTCGTCTTGCTTCGTGGGCGACCCGAATGCCACCTCGTCCTGGAACTGCAACATCATTATTGCCCGAAATCCCTTTTCGCGAAGCCGACGGTCCAGCTCAATCATCGCGAACTGTGCCACGTCGGCCGCCGAGCCCTGAATCGGAATGCCACTAGCTGTATGCTCGCCAAGCGCGACGGGTAGGGTGGTTGTCCCCGCCCAACGGGAATACTGAAGCATCGCAGTCACCCGGAGGTGAGGACAGCATGCGTTGGCGTTCCCCTGCAGGCCCGCTCGCACACGAGCATCGCGTCATCGAGCGGCTCATCG
>JAOUET010000160.1 GCA_029858605.1 Coriobacteriia bacterium
GGGACCGGCGCCGCAGGCCCCTTCGAGACGCTGCTTCAGACGGATGCCACGTCCTGCTCGATCGAGGTCACTCAGACCGCCGTCCGCTACTACGCGGTGCGAAGCGTCTCCGGCTCGCTCGAGTCGAGCTTCAGCGCGCCTGCGGCAAACGGCCACGTCTCCATGAGCGCCGAGGCCCCGCCTTCCGGATACACGCTTCGCGCGTCCAACGGGGAGGTGGAGCTCGTCCTCCCTGCGGGAGCGTACGCGACTACCACCACAGTCACCGTCGAGGAGGACGAGGATGCGTCCCTGCCGCCCTCGCTGCTCTCCCTCGCGGGCGTCTACCGCATCGAGCCCTCTGGGTCCCTTTCCGTCCCCGCCACGCTCAAGGTCCGCTGCGAGGTGTCGGTAGCGCACTTCCAGATAGCCGACACGCTGCTTGCCGCAGCAGAGCTCATGACCCGCAACCAGGTCACGGGAACCTGGGTCGTGGGCTCCGCCGACGCGCACATATCCGGGGGTTGGCTCGAAGGCACCGTGACGCACTTCTCATACTGGTCCGGCGCCACCATACAGCCCCACGGCACCACGCCCGCCAAGACGAGCTACTGCTCGGGCATATGCCACAACCTCATCGCAGCCCCCGGCTCCCCGCAGGTGATACCTAACAGGGACCCGGTTGTGTGCTTCTTCTGCCACGGCAACGCGCTCTCCACCGACCCGCCCGCGGGCGCATCAGGTCCCAACATCGAGGCGCTCTTCATCGAATGCGACGACCAGGTCTTCAACCCCTCGACGCAGTCGCGCCACCCCGCGGCGACCACCACCGCGAACTGGATGGCGTGCACCGACTGCCACGACCCGCACCGCGACCCGTCGGCCTCACCCGACCTGCTTCGCGCCTACGACGCCGTCACGGGGCGCGCCGTGCGCGGAGGCGACGACTTCTGCTGGGCGTGTCACGGCACGCGCAAGAGCGCGCGCATCGACGCCGCCGTCCCCGGATACTGGACGCGGACGGGCGGGGACAAGAAGACCGCATGGACCGGCAATGCACATGCGACCTCGATCACCGCGACGGGCACTCTGGGGAGCGCGTGCATGGCCTGCCACGCCGAGCACGGTTCCAACTACACTTCGCTCATCGCAACGTCGATCGCAGGCCAGCCCGTAGGCGGCAATGACAAGACCGTCTGCTACGCGTGCCATACGGCAGCTGTCGAGTGGAAGTATCCCGGACAGGCAACGTATGACGGTTCGGCACACGGCGCAACCGCGTGCCAGGGTTGTCACGACCCGCACGGGAAGCCGGGCACTGAGGTGCTCTTGGCGGAATCGGAGGAGGAAGGCTGCTTCGCCTGTCACGACGGTAGCATCGGTGGCGTTCCCGACATCAGGTCCGAGATCACCAAGACGCTACCGAACCCGATCTCCTGGCAGCGGAATGACGTGTGGCCCGATGCGACCGCCAGCGGGATGCTGAGGACGCGCGTGGGCGACATCGACGGAGATGGTGACCAGGACTTCGCGACCGTGTGGCAGGATGACACGATTCGCTGGCATGAGAACACGGCTGGCGACGCGTCCGCTTGGTCGACCGTTCTCATCGGCACATTCCCGGCGGCAGCGACGATTCGGTCGCTGGATGTCGGAGACCTCGAGGGTGACGGAGACATGGATCTGGTCGTTGCGGGCAAAGACGACTCCGGCTCACCTCGCAACGGCTACGTGAAGGTATACGCAAACACCGCCGGTGACGGATCAGTCTGGGCCGAGCGAGACGTAAGAACCTACAACGGTGCCTACAGCTTCTACGGACATGTCTCGGCGGCATTCGGGGACTTCGACGATGACGGTGATCTGGATGTCGCGTCAGGATGGTGGACGACGGACGTCAGATGGCACGAGAACACTGCCGGCGACGGCACTGCGTGGGGCGACGTTCCGGTGGTTGCCTCAAGCACCTATCAGTCGTATCGCGTCGCCGTCGGCGATGTGACGGGGGACGGTTCCCCGGACATCATCAACGGTCGACGCAATGGCGGGGTGCTGGTCTACAGGAATGATAACGACGCTACATCGTGGACCTACGTCGGGAACGCTTCTGTGGCCGGTGACGTTCACGACATCGCCATCGGCGACCTGGACGGGGACACGGACAATGACATCGTTGCGACCGGGTGGAGCGACTATGTGAGAGTCAAGCTGAACACGGCTGGAAACGGGACGGTATGGTCCACAACGAACCTACCCATGTATTGGGGCCTGGCCAACGTGGGTCTCGAGATTGCAGATCTTGACCAGGACAACGACATGGACGTGCTGGCTTCGACAGGGGTGGCCATCTACCAGTACGTCAACGTCCTAGGTGACGCCTCGTCGTGGGACGGTGCTTACGCGTTCCTGGCTGGCAATCCCGACTATGCGGCATACAACCATGTTGCTGCTGCAGACTTCGACGGGGACGGTGACGAGGACCTCTCGTTCGGTGGTTCCCTCTCCGGGACGGGTCGGAAGGCGTTTTGGCTCGAGAACCTCGGCATCCTGCCGCCGACAAGCGGTGCGCACCCGACGACTGCCTACTCGGCACGCCACTCGGTCGATGAATCGATCGGAGCCGTGGGTGCCACCAACCGCCACGCCGAGTGCGTGGACTGCCACGCGTCACACGAGGCCGAGCCCGGCGTGCACGCGATGGGCGACAGCAACTTGGCAGGCGCGCTTGAGGGCGCCTTCGGCCTGTTCGTACAGTACTCGGGGACTCCGTGGACGCAGCCGACGTATTGGGATGACTTCAGCGGGCCGATTCCGGTTGCCGAGGAATACGAGCTGTGCTTCCGTTGCCACTCCTCCTACACGACAGGCTATACCGGTGGCGACAAGGCACTCGAGTTCAACCCCGACAACGCGGCGATGCACCCGATCGTGCGTCGCGGCAAGAACCTCGGCATCTGGGACTCCGCGTTCACGCTCGGCACGCCGTGGAATCCGACCGCCGGCGACGATCCGGACTATGGACTCTCAAGTCCGCGGATGACGTGTAGCGACTGCCACGCGAGCGACGATCCTGCGTCACCAAGAGGCCCGCACGGGAGCATCTATCCGCATCTCCTCCGCTCCAAGGCCTCAACGGATGCGCTTGAACTCGGTGGGGGACAGAACGATCTGTGCGTCATCTGCCATGACAACTGGACCTACAACACGTCGGATTCGGACTTCGGCCCGCCGCTTCCGGTTCCGCCGGGATATTCGAGTCGCATCTATCACCGGCACTTCGTCGCGTGGGGCGCCTACTGCCTCGAGTGTCACGAGGAGCACGGGACGAACACCCCGCACATGATACGGGCCGCCGACTACGTGCACGAGGTGGACGGCGGCGTGTGGGAAGACTACTCAATGTGCAGCGTCAGCTGCCACGGTGTTGCGCCGGAACCGTACACGAACATCTACTAGGAGACTCGGGAGGTGGGCGTGTGGTCGGGCGGAGCGGCAAGGGGGGCCTAGTTCGCTACATCTTGCTTGCTGCGACTGTGGCGGTCGCCTGCGTGCCGGTCTTCATCGGCGCGTATCCTAGGTCGGAGGGCGGGCCACCTGCCACAGCGTTGCCCCAGGCGACGAGCGACGCCGGACTCCCTGCTTCCTCCACCGATGCAGCGCGTCTCGGTGAGGCTGCGGTGGCAAAGGCAGCCTCAGTGCCGAAGGACGCTGAGGGCGAGAACAGTGCGACCTCCCATATCACGGTGTCCGATACGACCGAAGCATCAAGTGGCGGCAACGGCAGCGGCAAGTCCGCCAAGCCTCCCAAGGACCCCAAGGACAAGAAGCCCAAGAAGGGCGAGGACCCGCCCCCGCCCCCGCCACCTGTGCCCGAGCCGCCCGCAGGCCTGGTCGCGACATCCGGGGACATGAGCGACTCCCTTTCCTGGTCCGCTCCCGCGACGGGCACCGTGCCCGCCGCATACGAGGTAGCCGTCGGCGGTAGCGCCGATGGCCCCTTCGAGACGCTGCTTCAGACGGATGCCACGTCCTGCTCGATCGAGGTCACTCAGACCGCCGTCCGCTACTACGCGGTGCGAAGCGTCTCCGGCTCGCTCGAGTCCAGCTACTGCGCGCCTGCGGCAAACGGCCACGTCTCCATGAGCGCCGACATCCCGCCTTCCGGATACACGCTTCGCGCGTCGAACGGGGAGGTGGAGCTCGTCCTCCCGCCAGGTGCGTACGCGCC
>JAOUET010000161.1 GCA_029858605.1 Coriobacteriia bacterium
CACGCAGGCCCGACACAAGCGCCACTCCGTCGCCAACCTCCAGCACGCTTCCCGTGTCGTGGAGCTCCTCGACGGACACGTGCGGAGCAGTCTCGCACAGCATTCTCCGCAAGAAGTCGTACGTTTCGGTGGGACTGGTCAACTCCCCGGTCTGCCGACCCTCTACAACGGCCCGATTGACGTCGCCCAACCACTTCGAGCGTGCGTCCAGGATTATGCGCCTGTCGTCACCGACGTACAGGATCGCCCCTGCATCCATAGTGGGGTTCACGCGCAGCTCGATGTGGATCTCGCGCCCGGCGAGTTCCTCGAGACAACCCTCGAGCTTTCGCACCACCTCGTCGTCCAGATACGCCTTCGCGCATAGAACGGGGTCTTGCCCGCGCGAAGCTTCGAGTGCGCGCTTCACTGCCTCGAGATCGAACCCGTTCATGGACAGAGTGGCGCTCCCGCCGTCGGGGGCCTTGTCGCGTGCCCCAGGCGTCATGTCGGCTCACGCTCCCCCACCACGGCTTCCTGCTGCCGCCGGTTCTCTTCGGCGCGGATGCGTTCGATTCCGGAAAGAATCGCCTTCTGAATGAGAGCACGCTGCTCGGAGAGTGCGTAGGACTCATTCAGAATCGACCGCGTCGCTCCGGCGACGAGCTCCACGAGCCTCTCGCGGATCTCAGCGTGCATCTCCTCAAACTCGGTCGCCAGTGTCTCTTCGGCGTGCTTGCGCATTTGCGCAATCTCCGCCTCGACCTCCACGTCGGCGGTTTCTCGAAGCGCATGCTCCTCACCGCGAGCGTCCACCAGCACTTGTGCGGCCTCGCTGCGCGCGGCAGTTACCTTCTCTTCGACCTCCTGCCGCGCCGTCTCCAGCGCCACAGGCGCCGTGTCTGCTCGTTCGAGGCCTTGGGCCATGCGTTCCTGGCGCTCTGAGAGCATATTGCGCACGAAGCCACGCCGCTTGCCGAAACCGAATGCGACAACCTTCACGATCAAGACAAGTAGCACGAATTGCACGACCTCGATCGCGAACGTCTGGGGATGCAGGGAGATCTCATGGAAGATCTCGGAGAACAGTTCGCCTACCATCACATACACCCCCTAGTGGACACGACGTGCTATGAGTTTGTCGACCGCAGCTTCGATCACGCTCTCGTCCGCCTCGCCGACGAGCTTCTCGCAGGCCAAGCCGACACACTCGAGTGCCTCATCTCTCAGTTCCATCAGTTCGTGCTCGCGAGCCGATGAGATCGCTGCACGCCCGTCCTCGAGGAAGTGGCCGATCTCATCACCCGCTGCTGCCAGTCGCTCTCGCTTCTCACGCGCAACGTCGTCGTGCGCGTCCCGCAGCAGTGCGTCTGCACGCTCGCGAGCCTCCATGGTCTTGCGAGTGATCTCCGCATCGGCCTCTTCTACAATCCGTTCTGCTTCGAGCACGAGCTCGGCCGCGGCCTCAAGCCGCACCTCACGCGCCTCCATCACCTTGATGTACGGCAGGAAGTACAGCGCTCGCAACCCGAAATACGTCACCCAGAAGATCGCCACGACCACGACGATCACCACCGGATCGATCTGGTTCAGGGGATTCAGATCCACGATGTCACCTCCCCGCGGGTAGTCATGCAGACTCCCCTCAGATCTTGCCGGCGAGCACGAGCGTGACGACCAGCGTGTAGATGCACAACGCTTCGATGAGCGCCATGCCGATCAGCATTGCTGTGAACAGCTGCGGCGCGATCTCCGGCTGGCGTGTCATCCCGTCGATTGCGGACACGGAGATCTGGCGCATGGCCAGTGCCGCGAACGCCGCACCGATGGCGATTGGAACGATTGCCACCAGCGCCATTGTCGTGAGCTCACTCATAATCAGGACCCCCCTTCGGCAGTCGCCACGGAAGCTTCAGGCGCGAGTTCTTTGCTTCTCCTCAGCCCGCGCCGCCGAGTTCGCTTCTTCTTCTCCTTCTTCTCTTCTTTGTGGAGAGCCGACGCCGTGAAGCTCGCCGTGAGCAGAGTGAACACGAGAGCCTGAACGAACGCCGGAATGAAGCCGAGCACGTGCATGATCAGAGGAATGCCGAGTGCGACAACGCCCGTGACCAGAACAAGTGTCATGTACTCGCCGCCAATGTTGCCGAAGAGACGCAAGGCCAGCGAGAAGACGTCCGTGATCTTCGCGATGAACTCGAGCGGGTTCGGCCACACCAGGTGCTTCAGGCCACCCTTCACGCCCTGGAAGACCATGCCCAGCCCGATCGTCGCGAGCACCGACGCGATACCCAATGCCAGGGTGACGCTGAAATGCGCGGTCGGCGGACGGTTCAGCTTGGGCAAGGGCAGGACCATGAAGAGGTTCGAGATGAATATGAACAGGAAGAATGTCGCCAGCAGAGGCGCGACGATCCCCACTACCTTCGCCCTGTCGTGCCCATGCGACATCTCGCGAGCCTTGCCCACGAAGAAGTCCAGGACGAACTCCCCGAAGTTCTGTCGCCCATCCGGAACACCCTCCGTGAGAGACCCGCGGCGGAGCGCCAGACCCGCAGCCATGAGTGCTGTACTAACGATCCCCGCGTTGACAATGATGATCAGGCGGGAGAAATCGATTGCCTCGACAGCCGCTTCGGCAGCACTACCTTCCATCGCCAATCTCCCCCTTCTAGCCCGTGGGCCGACTCCCGAACGTACGAACAGCGGTGACTGCAACCCCGACGGTCATCATCGTGATCTCAACTGTGAGCACCCCCACGGCCATTCCCCACGTGTGGAGGATTCCAGGCAGCGCGACCGCGGCTACTATCAGCACGGCTTTCCCAACCATCCGTCCGAGCATGACCATGATGAAGCGGTGATCGAGAGCGTGTGCGTTCTCTTCCGAAGGCGCGAGGCCGGCCGCGTACCTCATCGTCAGCACATCGTAGGCTGCACCGATAAGGCATGCGACGCCCCAACGCGCGTCACGCGTGATGGCCGTACCCACGACGGCGAGGACGGGCGCGACCCAAAAAGACCAACGGGACACGTCGCCCAGGAACTCCGCGCCGACGGGGGGAACGGCGCCTCTCATCGCAGACCCCCCTACATCTGAGTGCGCAGTCGCAGCATGTCGCGCACTGCTACCACGAGCGCAAGGAGAAGACCGAGTGCCGTCAGATAGGGATAGGTATTCAGCCAGCGGTCCGCGAGGTACCCAAGGAACCCCCCGGCTAACATGTAGGACGGCACCAGCGACCAAACAGCAATGATCTTCAAGAATTCGCGCGGAATGAGTTCTAGCTTCTTGCCAGAACCCGGAGTCTTTCCCCCTGCGTCCGTTGCGTGCCCTTGCGCCATCGTGGTCTACCCCCTTGCCTGTCTCGACCACCCGGCGCTCGCATAGGACCTCTCAGTCCACTGCGGGCGTCGCCCACGAAGCTCTCGCTCCTATGTTCTAGAAGATGTCCTTCCCATTTGTGACGCATTTCACACATTCGTGTCTCGGCTAGCTAGGATTCTCTACAAACGTGACGAAACATGACTGTCGCCTGCACCCCAGTTCGTTATGGCGCGCACGATTGCGCGTCCCAGCAGTCCGCTGTGGACAGAGGAATCCGCAGCAGTGTCTGGTGCGGTGGTTGCTAGACTCTTGCCCATGACCGACAAAGAGCGCACGCACGAGCGATACGACATTCCCAATGCGGACGTCCTCTTCGAGGACACCTGGGCCGAAGACGAGGTCGGCGCCGTCTGCCCGGCATGCCGTCGTCGCGTCCCCGGAGGACGCGAGGTGTGTCCGGCGTGCGGTGTCGCCCTCGAGGCGTGCGGCCGCTCGTGCGCTTCGTGCGGCTTGAAGACGTGTGTGGGCGGTCAGTCGCGAGAATCCAGTACTCGCTAGCAAGGGCCCTGTCCGCATCCCAGCCCGGGGACGCATCTGCTGCCCTCGCCCGGGGCGATGCACGGAGCCGCTGCGACACGCCGGGCACGCCAACGATATACTCGCCCGTGAGACCATTCTTGCTCCATGGGGGGGCGGATGCTCGATCCGGACACACAAGGGCGGTTCGACCGACTCGCACATCTGGTAGGCAACACACCGCTGCTCGCGATAGAAGTAACCCTTCGCGGCCGTCATATGCGCGTCTACGCCAAGGCGGAATGCTTCAATCTCACCGGGAGCATCAAGGACCGTATGGCTCTGCACATGCTACGGCGCGCCCACCAAACCGGCGCGCTCAG
>JAOUET010000162.1 GCA_029858605.1 Coriobacteriia bacterium
GACGATTGCCTGGATGATGAGTATGACCTTCTGGGGCACGTCCGCTCGCAACTGCATTGGGCCCGCGCCCGCCGAGAGTGCGCCGAATAGAAGAGCTGCCGCGATGACCCCAAGAGGGTTGTTCTTCGCCAGGAGCGCGACTGCGATACCAGTGAAGCCGAAGCCGGACGAGAACTGGTCGAAGAGGCGGTAGTACACTCCCATGACCTCGAGTGCGCCGGCGAGTCCTGCCAGGGCACCGGAGATACACAGCGCCTTGATCGTTGTCGCGGAGACTGAGACGCCCCCGGTCTGCGAGGCCAAGGGGTTGAAGCCCACCGCACGTGCCTCATAGCCGAGAACCGTGTACTTCAAGAGCCACCAGACGATCACGCATGCGGCGATCCCGATGAGAATACCCGCGTGTGCCCGGACGGGGTCGAGAAACGTGAACAACTCGTGCAGCTTGGGCAGCCGAGACTCTGGTGGCAGCTCGGCAGTCTGAGGTATCTGTCCGGGGGCCTTCAGGGGACCGACCACGAGCCACGACACGACGTAGCGGCCGATGTAGGTGAACATCATGGTGGTAATGACTTCGTGCGCCCCGATCCGTGCCTTGAGCAGGGCGGGGATGAAGGCCCAGGCTGCACCGGCAAGTGCGGCGGCAAGCAATAGAGCGGGGATGTTCACGTACCAGGGCAGACCGGCCAGGACGATGCCCAGCCAAGCTGCCGCCAGTCCACCCAGAAAGAGTTGGCCCTCCGCCCCGATATTGAACAAGCCGGCCCGGAAGGCATATGCGACGGACAGTCCCGTGAAGATCAACGGGGTCGTACGCAACAGCGTTTCCGCAATCTGACGTTGTCCGCCGAATGCCCCGCTGAACATAGCTGCGAAAGCCGCAATCGGGTCGTAGCCCGCCGCAAGCATGATGATCGACCCGACCAGCACAGCGATCAGAACCGAGAGGAAAGGAGTCGCGGCCTTCAGTAGGATTCGCGTCGAGAGAATCCGGCGATGCGACGAGCTCTTGTCTTCGCTAGGCATCGGCGCCCTCCGGTGAAGGCGACGCGCCATTGGCGCTCGGGGAAGAGTCGCTGTCGGCGCCTGCGGGCGAAGACTCGAGCTTGCGCGCGCCGCCGCCGGTCATGTAGAGGCCGATGGTTTCCTCGTCGGCTTCTTCGGCGGAGAACTCGGCAACAATTCGACCCTCGTACATGACGAGGATGCGGTCGGCTAGGGTGAGCACCTCCTCGAGTTCGAGGCTCACTAGCAAGACGGCCTTCCCGCCTTCTCGCTCTTCCAGGATACGACCGTGCACGAACTCGATCGCTCCCACGTCCAGCCCTCGAGTTGGCTGCGCTGCAATGATCATCGTGGGATTGCGGCCCAGCTCTCGGGCGAGGATGAGCTTCTGCTGGTTCCCGCCGGACAGGTTGCCGGCCAGAAGCCGGATTCCCGGGGTGCGGACATCGTAGTCGTGCACGCGCTTCTCCGCCACGCTCGACATGATTGGCCTGTTCAGCACACCGTACCTGGAGAAAGGCTGCTCGCGCTGGTCGCCGAGCATCACGTTCTCGGTCAGGTCGAATTCGAGAACGAGACCTCGACGACGGCGGTCTTCGGGCACATGGGACAGGCCCGCACGTATGGTCTGACGAGGTTTGGCGTGCGTGATGTCCCTATCGAGGAGTTCGATGCTTCCGCTTTCGGGCGCGCGCAGTCCCGTGAGTGCTTCCACGAGTTCGGTCTGACCGTTGCCCGAAACGCCGGCGATCGCGACGATCTCACCCGCGCACACGTCGAAAGACACGTCGCGCACAGCCTCGAGTCTGCGTTCGTCTCGCACCTTGAGGTTCTCGACCTTCAGGACGGTGTCGCCGCAGACGACCGGCTTCTTCTCTATGCGAAACACGACTTCTCGGCCTACCATCATCCGTGCGAGTCCGGCCATATCGGTATCCGCAGGGCGAGTCTCCCCAACGACCCGGCCCCCTCTCATGACGATAACCCGGTCGGCTATCAGCATGACTTCCTCTAGCTTGTGGGTGATAAGGACGACGGACAGTCCGCCGTCCACTAGCGACCTGATCACGCCGAAGAGTTCGCGCACCTCCTGGGGTGTGAGAACGGCAGTGGGTTCGTCCAGGATGAGGATTCGCGCGCCCTGGTAGAGGGCCTTGAGGATCTCGACGCGCTGTTGCATGCCGACCGACAGGTCTCGTATCGGTGCGTCAGGCTCGACCTTCAGCCCGTACCGTTCGGACAACTCGTTGACTCGCGTTCGAGCGGTCGCGACATCGAGAACCCCGTACTTTGCGGGCTCCCGGCCCAGTACGATGTTCTCAGTCACGGTGAGTGGCTCTACAAGCATGAAGTGCTGGTGCACCATGCCGATGCCGAGGTCGATTGCCTGCCGGGGACCTCGTATTCGGACGCGCTGATCGTCGACGAGCACCTCGCCGGAGTCGGGAGTGATCAGCCCGTACACGGCGTTCATGAGAGTTGACTTGCCGGCGCCGTTCTCGCCGAGCAGGGCTACGATCTCACCGCGCTCGACCGTCATGGAGACACGCTCGTTCGCCAGCACGCCCGGGAATGATTTCGTTATCTCGCGCAGTGCAAGGACGGACATGTCCACCCCTTCTGGCACGCCCAAGAGAAGGGGCGGCCAGTCTTCGGCCGCCCCTTCCTTGCGTCTATCAAGTCACCGCACGGATGCTCTACTTGTCCGGTACGGTGATCGTGCCATCGATGATAGCCTGATTCGCCTCTTCGACAGCATCCTTGATCTCCTGCGGGACAGCGTTCTCGAAGTCATGGTACGGCGCCAGAGCCATGCCGCCTTCCTTCAGGCCGAAGAATACGTTCTCCCCGCCCTGGAAGTCACCCTCGACGACAGACTTGATCGTCTCGTAGACGGCGGTGTCGACGCGCTTGACCACCGAGGAAAGCATGACGTCGCCGGAGTCGGGGACGGTCACGTACTGGTCGGCGTCGACGCCGATGAATAGCGCGCCCTGCTCCTGGCAGGCCTGGATCGTGCCGAGGCCTACCGCGCCTGCGGCGGCGAAGATAACGTCGGCCTTCTGGTCGATGAGCGACAAACCGAGTTCCTTACCCTTCGCCTGGTCGGTGAAGTTGCCCGCGTAGAGCGAAAAGACTTTGATACTCGGGTCGACAGACTGCACACCGGCCTTGAAGCCTGCCTCAAACTTCTTGATCAGGGGAACGTCCATGCCGCCCACGAACCCGACGACCTTGTCGTCGTTGACCATGTCGGAAACGGTCTTGTCGGTCGTTACGTGTGCGGCGAGGACACCGGCCAGGTAGCTTGCCTCGTGTTCGTTGAAGTTGAGGCCTCGAGCGTTGAGAATCGTCGGATCGAAGAACTCGTCGATTCCTCCGAAGTACGTGTCCGGGTAGGTCGGTGCGAGTTTGACGACGGTGTCGGTCATCAGAAAGCCGACCGCGAAGACGGGGCTGTACCCCTCTTGCACGAGCAGGTCGATGTTCTGCTCGTAGTCGGTTATCTCCTTCGACTCGAGCACCTTGATCTCGATGCCGAAGTCCTCCTCGGCTTTCTTGAGGCCCTCGTATGAGAGGTCGTTGAACGACTTGTCGCCCAGCCCGCCGACGTCGGTAACCATCGCGGCCTTGACGTCTGACGTGGGCTTCTCCTCCTCGGCCTCCTCGTCCCCATTGCAGCCGACCGCGAGTGCGGCCAGCAGCGCGAACGCTAGCAAGAGAGCCAACACCTTCAGAAACCGTGAACGCACGCCCATCGCCTCCTCCTCATGCACTGTGGCAAGACCAATATGCGTCTCGCGCCTAAGTTGAACAGCGAACACCACTTCCACTTTTCCCCTGTTCGTGCATGGTTCACACATGAACTGGCGGGATTGTGATGCAGGCGCGGCAAGACGTTGCTGTATGCTCTGCCCAGAAGTGCCGGGCAAACAGAGACAAGCGCCGCGAGACCGTCCCCAAGCATGAGGCAGGCAGAGTGCCCGTCATCGACTTCCACACCCATGTCTTTCCGGATTCGGTTGCCCGTGCGGCCATGCCGGCCATGGAGGCGAACGCAGGGGTCAAGGCCGCTTTCGACGGGACGCTCTCCGGGCTGCGCTCGGCGATGAGGCGGGCGCGAATCGACGTGTCCGTCCTCCAGCCGGTGGCGACCAGGCCCGAACAGGTTCGCAGCATCAACGAA
>JAOUET010000163.1 GCA_029858605.1 Coriobacteriia bacterium
CGCGCGTTGCTCGCAGTACGCACCGCTCCGGTCGACCAGTCAGGACGCCTAGAAGTCCTTGGCCTCCTCGACCGTTCCAAAGATCGGGAAGACCTTGTCGAGGCCCGTGATGCGGAAGATCTTGAGTACGTTCTCCCGCGTGCATACGAGCCGGACCCCTCCGGATCGTTCCTTGGCCCGCCTGAGCGCGCCCACAAGCACTCCCAATCCCGAACTGTCGATGAATCCGACGTCTTCAAGATCTACGAGTACGTTCGTGCAGCCGGATTCAATCTGCTCCGTGAGACTCTCCTTCAGCCGAGGTGCCGTGTAGACGTCTACCTCGCCGTGTAGTCGCATGATGCACGCGTCGTCGTGTATCTCGGAGCTGATGTCGAGTTCCATACCACACTCTCTTCCTGGTACGCTCGCAGAGGGTTCCTGCATTGTACCGTGGGTTCTCGGCCGCGACCAGATGACAAGACCCAGCTAGGGGGTTGTCGCGACCCACGAATGCTCGGCTTGGGATTTGGGTAGGAACCTGACGAGTGCAAGAGAGAAAGGATGTTGATGGCTCTCTCCATCGATCTCTCGCAAGGCGATACCCATTGGCTTCTCAGACTGGCCGGGGACCTGGACTACGGGGAATGCGCGACGTTTCGCATGAACATCGACCGCATCCTCAAATCCTCACCACCCTCTACCATTGTCGACCTGTCCGAACTGGACTATCTCGATAGTTCGGGCCTGGGACTCCTATTGAGTCTTTCCAAGGAGTACGGGGCGCAAGGCGGGCGTTTGGTTCTCGTCACCAACGAAACAGTCGACAACATCTTGTCGCTCACACGCCTCAACGGCATCTTCTCTACCGCGTCCACGCTAGACGAGGCGCTCGTCGTGCTAGGTGAGAAGCCTATTCCCTAGGGAGTAGTCTGGGGAGTCGTCGGCTGACTCGCTCCGCCGGCTGAGGAAAGCTGGGAAAGCCGCGCCTGCGCATCGGCTGGGTCGCCCCCCGGAGTCTGCCCGGTCGGATCCATCGCAAGATACGTCTGTAGCGCCTCGATGGCACCTGCAGTGTCTCCCTTGATCTGCAGGAAGCGTCCAAGGTGATAGTAGGCTGGCGCAAACTGCGGCGCCGCCTCGTTTGTCGCACGCACCACTGCGATCGCGTCGTCGGTGCGACCCGAGAAGTCGTAGGCGATGGCGAGATCCGTCATCATGGCGGGGTCTCCCGGCTGCACAGAGAGAGCCCGCTCGTAGTACTGGATCGCCTGACCCCACATGGGCATCGCAGATCCCGTGTCGACGGACAAGGCCTCATACGCCCAATCGAAGTAGACGTTCCCTTGTTGCACGAGAACCGTGTAGCTCGTAGGGTCGCTGGCCAGCAACTGCTCGTTGTACTGAACCGTCTGCGAGTACTTCTGGGCGATCGTCTGCAGCTGGCCGGCGGGATCGGTCTGTGTCGACTCACCACTGCCGAAGAGGCCGACTAGACCCGGCACGAAGGAGATCACGAGAATCACCGCAACGATGGCGATCCCGATGCGCGTCGCCATCGACGCCTGCTTCTTGTTGAGCGCCACGAATCGCCCTCCTTGGGAATGAGTTGTGTCGCACGGCGGCCCGTACCGACTGGCGCCGGTCGGGCCCCCTGGTGCGGTTGCGTTCTATTCGGCGGGTGCGGCGGGTGTCGCCTCGCCCGTGCCCTCCTGCGGCGTCTGACCTTCTGCCCCTTCGACGGGGATGTGTCCCGGCGGCAGACCCTGCTGAATCTGCTCGTCGGACAACTGCGGGGCCGACTGGACTTGGCCGGGAGTGATGGCCGTCGTGTCGGGCGTGCTGTTCCCAGGCTGCACGAACATGCCGACGATCACGCCGACCAGCAGGGCGACGACACCTACGAGAGCCGTCACCGTCATGGAAACGGTGCGCTCGCCTGCAGCTGCGGCCGGAGCCGCGCTCTTCGAAGACGCGCCGCCGGATGCACTCTTGCGGGCGGGCTTGTCGGCCGACTTCTTCTCGGTCGGCTTCTCGTCTTCGTCGAAGAAGAAGTCCTGGTCGCTCACTAGTAGTGTCCTCCTCGTTCGGGGGCGGGCAACCATGCCCGTTCCGTTTGCATGGATAGGCCCCGTGGCCTCGCGCGATTATATCATGCAGCTCGACCTGCGAGCGCACATACCCTCGCGCTACCAGGCGCTGCAGGTGGGACTCTCGAAACCCGGGCGGTCAAACCGCCTGGGCCAACGGAACCGGCACGCAGGCCGAGACAAAGCAAGAAACTCGCCAAGTCCGTGCCGGGTTCGACCAGTTCGTCAGGCGCGAAGCTTGACGCGCATCTCGTCGGCCCGCGCGGCGATACGTTCGGTGTCGAGAGTGTGCCACGTCTCTCGTTCGTAGAGCACCTCACCGGCGACCATCGTGAACAGCACGTTCTCCTGGTTGGCGGTGTGCACGAGCGTGCTGTACGGGTACATGGTGGGAATCTGGTGGCTGTGCGAGATGTCCACGGCGATGATGTCCGCCTGCTTGCCCGCCTCGAGCGACCCGACCCTGTCGTCGATGCGCAGCGCGCACGCCGCATCCAGAGTGGCCAGCTTCACCAGCTGGCGTGCGATGAAGAACTGCTCGTGCCCGGAGACGGAGCGCTGCAGGAGTAGCCCGATGCGCATCTCATCGAACATGTCCATCGTGTTGTTCGATGCGGGGGAATCGGTTCCGATGCCTACGCGAATGCCGCGCTCGAGGAACTGGCCGAGGGGGGCCATGCCCATCCCGAGCTTCGCGTTGCAGCGCGGGCAGTACGCGACCGCCACGTCGTGCGCGGCGAGTATCTCGATATCGTCGTCGTCGACCTGCGTGCAGTGGACGGCCAGAAGGTTCGCGACGTCGAGCAGATCCCATTGCAGAACGTACTTGACGGGGCTGACGCCGGTCGGCAGCCACCCGATCTCGTTGCCGCCGTACTTGTCACGAAACTCGACGGCCAGTCTCGAACTGCCGTATTTCACGAAGTCGTACTCGTCACGAGAACCCGCGATGTGGATGGAGACGGGCAGGTCTTCGTCGTTGGAAGCCTCCGCCACCGCGCGGAAGAGCTCCGGGTGGCACATGTAGGTACTATGCGGCGCTATGCCGACCACGAGCCGATCGTCGTCGCGCAACTCGCGCCAGGACTCGATGTCGGCCGCCGCCTCGGACATCACCTCACCGATGCGAGCCTTCTCCATGGTCTCCACCTCACGGAAGAAGAAGCCGCGAAGCCCGCTGCGTGCGGCGGCCCGTGCGGAAGCTCCCGAGTCTGTGATGTCGCCCACCATCGTGATGCCGGACTGAAGAACCTCCATCGCGCCCAGGAGGGCCGAGTCCTCCCAGTCCTGCGGCTCGAACCTCTGCTCGAGGGACATCAGCTGCAGCTTCCACTGCGAGTACGGAAGATCGTCGACGAGGCCGCGCATCGCCGAGTACTCGAGATGCGTATGCAAGTCGATGAGTCCCGGCATGAGTGCTGCGAGCCCGAAGTCGCGCACCTCTTCGTCCGGATGAGCTGTCTTGAGAGCCTCGGCCTGGCCGATCTCAACGATTTGATCTCCGCGAACGAGCACTGCGCCGTCATCGATGTGGGGTGTGGCGACGGGTAGGACGTACTTCGCCGTGAGCAGCATCGAGAGCCTCCGAACATGCGTGAGCGTGCGCCTATATTACCAGCACGGACACGCGTGGCGGAGTGCTACGCGCGCATCTTCGCCCATGGGCCGAAAGCGAGACCGCGCCGCGTGTTTCGAGGAATCACTTCACTGCGGTGTGAAGTGCGACGATCCCCCCGGTGAGATTGCGCCAACTGACCGCGTCGAAGCCCGCACGTCGCAGGTCAGCGGCGAGCGAAGGCTGGTCCGGAAAGTGAAGGATCGAGTTGTTGAGATACTCGAACGAGCCGCGGTCGCGCGTGAGCATTCCGCCGATCAAAGGTATTACGCGCCGCAGGTAGAAGTGGTACGCCCACCTGAACGGCGCGAAGGGCGGCCGCGAGAACTCGAGGATCACGTAGCGTCCACCGGGATTCAACACACGGTGGACTTCGGCGAAGTTCGCATCCCGGTCCGGCAGGTTGCGAACGCCAAACGCGACCGTGACCACGTCGAAGGACGCATCGGGAAATGGCAGCGCCTGCGCGTCGGCCA
>JAOUET010000164.1 GCA_029858605.1 Coriobacteriia bacterium
GCCACGGTGTACCCATGCCGCATCCCGCGGACTTCGCCGAGGGACACGGGGAAGTCGGCAGGAACAAGCCCGCCGTTTGCGCCAACTGCCACGCGAAGGGTGGAGCTGCAGCGGCGGGAACCGAATTCTGCAACTCGTGTCACCACCCGGAGGGTGATCCGGCACAGGCGTGGATTCCGCAGCACTTCGAAGTCGTTCGCAAGACTGGCGCCGAGCCTTGTTTCGATTGCCACAATCCGACATACTGCGCCGAGTGCCACGTGTCGGGCATCGTCAAATAGGCCCGGTGGGGGACCGGCAACCGCTCGCAGCAAGGAGCGCTCTGCATGACAGACAGAATCACGCGTTGGCTCGCCTACGGCATCTTCGTGCTTCTTCTGGCGATTCTCACGCTGGTGTTCTATGTCGTGTGGACCGGCGTGCTGGGGCCTCTTCCTCCCAGGACGTACGTCGAGCGCGACCTCCAGCGTCTCGAAACGATGGTCGAGGAGAAGCCTCAGGTTGAGCAAGTGTGGCGCGACTACTTGCGCGCTCTAATCGTGGCAGGCCAGTACTCAAAGGCTCACAGGGTCGTCGAAGAGGGCCGATCCGTCCTTGCCAGTGCGACCGCCATTGTAGACGTCGAGGAAGCTCGGCTTCTGAACTCAGAAGGAAATCCAGACGAGGCAATGGCCATCCTCGATGCCGCAATCGAGTCCCAAGCGAACCTGCTGGATGAGCAGATTGCGGAGCTTGCCGCGAGGAGTATCAGGGCGTCTCGCGCCAGTCTGCCGGGCGGGGACACTCTTGTCGACGCGCACATCCTCAGGGCGCAGATTCTGTCGACGTTGGGTCGCTGGGACGAAGCCACTGAGGCGTACACGGAGGCTCTCGACCTGGATCCGGTGATGGCCGACGTGCTGGTTGCGAGGGGGTACGCGTACGTTGAGTCGGGGCAGGCTGACAAGGCGAGGAAGGACTTCGAGCGGGCGCTAGAATTCATTCCCGGGCTCGAGACTGCGGCCGCTGGCCTGAAGGAGATTGAACAGTGACGACCGCTATCGTCGATCGTGAGAGTGGCACTGGTCGCACGAGGATGGTTTTGATTGCGATTCTCGTACTGCTCTTCTTGCTGCTCATGGTGCTCGCGATTTTTGCCTACAGACTGCTTCAACCTGCTGGAAAGCCGGATGCGGAGAGCCTGCCGCCTGGAATCGAGTGGGTCAGATCTATCTACGGCTACGGTCCCTCCGAAGCGGAGCAGTTCTATCGTCCTGAGGATGCGGACATCGCCCCTGACGGAACCATTTGGGGGGTAGACAGCGCCCACACGCGGATTCTGGGCTTCAATCCCGACGGGTCCTTCAAAGTGATGATCTCCACCGGAGGGCGCGCGGATCAACCGGGACGAATGCAACTGGTTTCCGGAATCGCTACCGACGAGGACGGCAACGTGTTCGCGTGCGACTTCGGGCGCGAGAAGGTCATCTCCTTCTCCGAAGAAGGTGAATTCCTACTTGAATGGGATGTGCCTCTGCCGATCGAGTGTGACGTGCGTGGCGACACAGTCGCGGTGTGCACCGCATATGGGGTGGCACTGTTCGATCGCAAGGGGACCCCGATCACGAAGTTTGGGACGAGAGGCAGTCGAGAGGAGCAATTCGATGGGCCTCACGGCATTGCACTGGGCGAGGATGGAACAGTCTACGTCTCCGATACTGAGAACAATCGAGTCAAGGCCTACACGCAAGATGGGGATCTTCTGTGGATTCGCGGTGTCAAACGTAGTGAGGCAGCCGGTGAGACCGAAGATGAGTCCCCATTCCAGATTCCGGCAGGGATGACTGTCGACGACAACGGACGGGTCGTCCTGGTCGACCCGTTTCAGTTTCAGATTCTGGTTCTCGACCCGAACAACGCGGGTGAGGTGGTTGGCGAGTACGGCGATTTCGGGACTGAAGACGGTAGATTCGTCTATCCGACCGGAATCGGCTACGACGCATCTCGCGATTGGTTCGTCGTCGCGGACACGACCAACGATCGTTTGCAGGTAGTGAGGATACCGGGAAGTTCGTCGAATCCCTTCTCTGCGATTCGCCGACTGCTCACTGGTCCGTGGTGGATCTGCAGCATCCCGTTGATTCTGTTGCTCATTGCGTTCCTTGTTGCGGCATCTTCGCGGCGCAGACGTTCCGGGGAGGAGTCTGCGCAGCTAGACGCACGTTCGCCACAAGGGCTCGGAGTCTCGACAGAAGGCAAGGGGGAGTCAACGCAAGCGGTGTAATGTAGCGGACCGCTATGACCGATACTTAAAGCGGAGATGGTTCCTGCACGGAAGAACACTCAGAACCGCGAGATTGGCGCGCTTTTCCCTTCACATCGGATGTCACAATATGCCACACTGTTGATGGGTGGAAGCTGCTTTGGTGATTCGCCTCGTGCTCTTCGAGGCTCAGACTCACACATTCGCGCGAAGGGGGGTGTTTTGCGAAGAATGTCGTACAAAACGCTTCTCAAGGAAGGACCCACTATGAAGAAAGCTGCTCTTGTAGTTCTCCTGACTGCGATGTTCATGATGCTGGCTGTCGCATCCGCGAATGCGGATGCGCTCAGGTCTGGCGCCTTCTACATCAACTGGAACCCCGCTGCGCCGAACAACGCGCCCGCCACACCACACGCGGGCTACGGCCTTACGACGACGAAGTGCGCAGTGTGTCACTCGGTGCACAATGCACCCACCACTACTGGGCCTGAGTCGCAGTTGCTGTTGAGATCTTCGGTAGCCGATGCGTGCACGTACTGCCATATAGACACTGCTATCGGCGTCACGAGGATCTACGACGGCGTAGCCTCGAACTACAACGACGATCTCACCACGAACCACGACCAGGTTGCCATGTGCACAGCTTGTCACTCCGTGCACTCGGCCAACACTATCGGCGGTGCCGTTCAGGAGAAGATCCTGAAGGACGGCCAGGCGGTTGCGACCTTCGTCTACCAGGACGAGTACCAGACATACACTGGACTTGCGACCGAGGCCGCTGTGGACGGAGCCACCCGCGACGTGCAGGTGACCATGTTCTGCACGAGGTGCCACGACATGTTCAGTCCTGCTTCCGAGACAACGGTCACCGCGTCCATCTTGGGTGGCGCGGCCGCGGCCGTCAAACACCATCCGATGACCACCGCCACAGCGGACTTCGATGCTGCTGGCGCAACCATCGGTATCAACAAGACGGTAGCGTGGGTTGATGCCTTCTATTGTCGCAGCTGTCACGATGCGGGTGCGATCAACTCTGGAGGCGGCCTGATCACATCTTCATGGCCGCACTACACGCCTGGCGCTGCCTCGTTCCTGCTAGCGGGCACCGATGCCGCTTCCAGGCCGACTTCGGGTTCCACCACCGCTGCAGATGGTGCCCCGATCGCGTCGCAGGATGGCGCTTGCATCAAGTGCCACATCCAAGGCGCAGGTCCGGGTTGGGGCGGTGTTGGCAGCAGCTACTAGTCGTAGTCTGAGCCAACATCCTGCTTGAAGCAGGTATGGAAGGCCCCCTCGCCAGAGGGGGCCTTCTCTCTGGTGCGATGTCCTTCTTCTGAGGGTCCTCTTCCAGGTATGATGATTGCTCGAGTGGCAACCGGTGCTGCAACTGGGTGACACGCGTGCGCTCCGGTGCCCAAACACCCCGGTGAGACGAATGGCCAGACTCCAGCGACCGCACATCTTCGCCATAGCCATCGCAGCCTTCGGCCTGCTGCTGGCCGCCGTGCTCGTGGGCGGCTCGACGTCCTCGGCTTGTGTCGCCTGTCACGCGATGAGCCCCTACGCCTCCGATGCGGCCATGCCTCATGCCGCGGTTGGCTGCTATCGCTGCCACCTCGAGAATGGTGCGTGGGACTGGCCCGGCTTCAAGAGCGCGGAGCTGGTGCGAATGTACCCGGCAGCCGTGTCCGGGCGCGATTCCGTGCAGGGAAGCGGTGCCGTGGTGTCGTCCGGGCCGTGCCTCGATTGTCACGATGACGTATTGCGCGGCGTGTCGGAGCGCAACGGCCTTCGCATCCGCCACGAAACGTGCGACACGCCCACCGGGGAGTGTGCCGCCTGTCATTCGGCAGCTATCCACGGGGCAGCCTCGCGCTGGGCTCGACAGCCCGTCATGGAGGACT
>JAOUET010000165.1 GCA_029858605.1 Coriobacteriia bacterium
CGGCTACCCCAACGACAGCAGCAACTGCACGCTGTGTCACACACACGGGAGCCGAACGAACGTGGGCAGCATCGGGAACGTGGGCTTGGACGACGACGGCTGCTCGGAACATCACTGTCATGACTTCTGGAGATCCTTCTAGGCCGACCACCCTTCCGCGGTTGTTCCCCCTGCTCGTGTGGCGTATACTGCCGCGACGAGCCAAGACGAATCAGCGGCATCCGCTACCTGCCGAAGGGGTCGGCGTGCCGGTCTTCTGCCGAAACGCATTCGCAGGCCGAAAGCGACCGAGGTCCTCATGACCGACGAGCGCGACATCGAAATCCCCGACTCGTGGCTCGACGTGCTTCGCAGGCATCGAGTGGCCGCGACAGTCGCTGCCACAGCCATCTTGGTGTCGGCCGTCGTCGGCTCTCTGTGGCTGATCGGAGTCCTTCGCGACGACGCGGAGAGCGCCTCCCTTGAAGAACTAGTGCCCGACGGCAGTACCTCGGGCGTGCCCACAGCCACAGGGGACGCGACATCTGCGGCGGGGTCCGACGGACAAGGCCCATCCGACGGTGGGGACTCTGATGCAGCTGGAGGGCTCGATGGCGATGACGGGTCGGGCGGCGGCTCCGGCGCCGGCGTCACCCAGGCTCCCTTCGTGGCATATCGCCTGGACGACGGGGTGTGGGTCGCCCGGGAGGACGGCACTGCAGCCAAGCTCGTGACCGGCGAGAAAGTGGGCGGCTTCTCGCTGTCCGCGGACGGACGCAGTCTCGCCCACGTTGATACGTCCGGCAAGAACGCGGTTGTCGCCTTCAAGGACGTGGCTTCCGGAAACGTCTCGGTGACGGGACTCGTCACGAAGTACCCGAACACGGCTTTCGCCTGGCTGGCCAACGGTGATGTCGTGTGCGTCAAGGACGATTCGCATCTCGCGAAGGTGTCGTCTTCGGATGGAGCGATCGCGGAGATCCCGATGGCCGCGGAACGTCCGGTCTTCGGCGCGTCACCCGACGGCGAGACACTCGCATTCCTAGGTCCCGACGATCGCACACTCACTCTCAGGTTCGAGGACGGCTCGACCCGCACCCACGTGGTCGACGGGCTCCTGGATGTGGCTGTGGGCTACGACCGCGTCTTCCTCTCTCTTGCTGGTCCCGTTCGTATCGAGAGCATGCGCTTCGACGGCAGCGGACGCGAGAGGATAGTGGGCTTGCCGAAGAGCGAAATGGACGGCGTGTGGGGAGAGCTACAGGTGTCGCCGGCCGGCGACCGCATCGTGTTCAGCGAGTTGTCCGACGACGGCTACTCGCGCACGTACGCGGCACGCGTGGACGGGGGTGGCATGAGGAGGCTCTGGGTGCGCCGCGACACCTACACGGTGCGCTGGTTGTCCGACAGCTCGGGCGTGCTGTTCATCGAGGGGAACGCGTGGCAAGGCGAACCGACGAAGCTTATGAGCGTCGGTGTCGACGGGACAGGCCGAAGCGTCCTGGTTGAGGACGCGAGGAGATAGTCAAGAATCTTGCCCGTCTTCCCAGCTAGGGGTATACTCCGACGCCACAACTCGATATCGCATTCGGCGTTGACGGGGAGAAGTAGAGGCCAATCTCGGTCACAGAGAGCCGGGGAGTGAGCTGGAAACCCGGCCTGGGACGTCTCGAAATTGTCCCCTGAGCCACCTGGAAGAACGGCGCGCCGCCTGAACCACTGCGAACGATCTTCGCGAGGAGGCGCACCAAGTAGACCGGGTCGGTGGCATCCGTTATCTGCCGCACAAGTGGGCGCGCCGGTTCTCGGCGAGGATTCGACATATGCCGAGTACAGACGCGTCAAGCGGGGTGGTACCGCGGGAAGCGAAAGCTCTCGTCCCGGCGTGGGCGTGAGCATGTGCCCGCGGCCTTTTCATTTCCGGACCATCCTCGGCAGGCAAGATGTGCGGCTGAAAGGGTCCACCGCCCGCAGAGGAGGATGGACGATGGACCTGAGAAGCACGGTGATGAAGAGTGGGCCCGCCAAGGCGCCCCACCGAAGCCTGCTGAAAGCCAACGGGCTGACCGACGAGGAGATCTCGCGGCCGCTCGTCGCCATCGTCAACTCCGTCAACGACGTCATTCCCGGGCATCTGATGCTCGACAAGATTGCCGATGCGGTCAGAGCGGGGGTTCGCATCGCCGGTGGGACTCCTCTCGAGTTCGCAACCATCGGCATATGCGATGGCATAGCGATGAACCACGCGGGCATGCGCTATTCGCTCGCGTCGCGAGAAGTCATCGCCGACTCGGTCGAACTGACCGTGCAGGCGCACGCGTTCGACGCGATGGTGATGATCCCCAACTGCGACAAGATCATCCCCGGCATGCTTATGGCGGCGGCACGCCTCGACATCCCGACTGTGGTCGTCAGCGGCGGACCCATGCTCGCGGGTCGATTCCAGGGCCGCGACGTCGATCTAGACACGGTGTTCACGGCCGTCGGCAAGTTCAAGGCCGGGGAGATGACCGAAGACGAGCTGTGTGAGTTGGAGACGGCCGCGTGTCCGACGTGCGGCTCGTGCGCCGGTCTGTTCACGGCGAATTCGATGAACTGTCTCACCGAGGCGATCGGGATGGGCCTGCCGGGCAATGGTACCGTTCCCGCCGTCTACTCCGAGCGCATCCGGCTCGCCAAGCACGCCGGCATGAAGGTCATGGAGCTCCTGGAGCACGGCATCACGGCGCGCCAGATCATGACGCCAGATTCCATCCGCAACGCCATGGCGCTCGACATGGCCTTCGGCGGGTCGTCGAACACGGTGCTGCACCTCACCGCCATCGCACATGAGGCCGGTGCGGACATCACGCTCGACGATTGGCAGGATGTCTCTTCGGCAACTCCGAACCTCTGCCGAATCTCGCCGGCGAGCGAGATGCACATGGAGGATCTGTACGCGGTGGGCGGCGTGCCGACGATCATGCGGGAGCTGGACAAGCGCGGACTCGTCCGGCGCGGGGCAAAGACCGTGAGCAACCGCAAGATGGGCGACATCGTCGATGCGGCGCGCGACGCTGACGGAACGGTGGTGCGGAGCATCGACGACCCCTACTACCCGGAGGGCGGCCTTCGCGTGCTGCGCGGCAACCTGGCGCCCGACGGTTGCGTCGTGAAGCAGTCGGCCGTGCCGGCGGAGATGCGCGTTCATACGGGCCCAGCCCGCGTATTCGAGTGTGAGGAAGACGCGGTCGAGGCGATCTTCGCCGGAGCGATCAAGCCGGGTGACGTGGTCGTCATCCGCTTCGAGGGGCCACGCGGCGGTCCGGGCATGCGCGAGATGCTCACGCCGACGTCGGCCATCTCCGGGATGGGGCTCTCGACAAGCGTCGCGCTGATCACCGACGGACGTTTCTCAGGCGCGACCAAAGGCCCCGCTCTCGGTCACGTCTCGCCCGAGGCGGCAGCCGGGGGCACCATCGCTCTCGTGGAGGAAGGCGACGAGATCACCATCGACATCGATGCAGGAAGGGTCACGCTCGCGGTGACCGAGGAGCGCCTCGCCGATCGCGAGCGCAACAGCAAGAAGCCCGAACCTCGAGTAAGCAAAGGGTATCTCTCACGATATGCGCACTTCGTCTCGAGTGCAGACAAGGGGGCGGTGTTGTCATGACGGAAAGGATCACGGGCGCCGAGGCGCTGGTGCGATCCCTCGAGGCCGAAGGGGTGGACGTGCTCTTCGGCTACCCGGGTGGTGTCGCGCTGCCAATCTTCGACTCCCTCTACGACAGCAAGCAGATCCGCACGATCCTGCCTCGTCACGAGCAGGGCGCGGTACACATGGCCGACGGCTACGCGCGCGCGACGGGCAGGATCGCACCCGCGCTCGTGACCAGCGGTCCTGGTGCAACCAACACCGTGACGGGCATCGCGAACGCGTACATGGACTCGATCCCTCTGGTCGTGTTGACGGCGCAGGTCGCCACCCACGTCATCGGCACGGATGCGTTCCAGGAGTCGGACATAACCGGCATCACGATGCCGATCACGAAGCACAATTACCTCCTGAAGGACACGGCGGACCTGCCGGAGGTCATCAAGGAAGCCTTCCAGATTGCTGGCACGGGTCGTCCCGGGCCCGTGCTCATAGACGTTCCGGTCGACGTCAGCAAAGGGGAGATCGACTT
>JAOUET010000018.1 GCA_029858605.1 Coriobacteriia bacterium
TCGATGCTCGACTTCCCGACGTCACACGATCCGCCACCGGGCGTCTACCTCGCGTTCGACGTTCAGAACGAAGTCTCGCAAGAGGAGACCCTGCCGCTCGGCACGTACTACTACTCGATGTTCGCGAGCGACTGGGCGGGCAACTGGAGTAGCGAACCCGTGACGTGCACCGTGACGGTGTCCACACTGCGCGACCCGTGCGCGATAGAGGGACAGATCACCCACATGGGCGCTCCCGTGGAGGGCATCGGCATCAACCTCTACGAGAAGGACGGCTCCGAGTGGCAGTGGTTCAAGGGCGAGGTCTCCAGTCTCGAACCCTACTTCTTCGACAAGCTCGAGCCAGGCACGTTCCGCGTGGGGTGCTACGACTTCTCGCACAAGCTGACGCGCAAGTACTACAAGAACGCCACGACGTTCGCCAATGCCGAAGACATCGTCCTAACCGAAGGCCAGGGCGCGACGGGGATCGACATCGCGCTGGAGGGTCTGGGCGACATAGGAGGGACGGTGACCTCGTCGGGTCTCGGCGTGCAGGACATCACCGTGAAGATGTACCGCTGGACCGGCACCAGCTGGCTCTGGGTGCGGGACTCCATCACGGGGCCGACCGGCGACTACCTAGCGACCGGGCTGCGCGAAGGAGACTACCGGGTCTCCTTCTACGACCCGAGCGGAACGTACGTCCGCGAGTGGTTCGACGACGTGTCGAGCGCGGCCGAGGCGAGTTCGGTCCCGGTGTTCTCCGATACTCTCACCGGCGGGATAGACGCCGATATCGTGAAGGTCACACAGCTAGGCGGCACCGTCACCGACAGCGGCGGCGCTCCGCTGCCCGACATAAGCGTTCTCATCTACAACAACGCGACCGGGATATGGCGCTGGCGCCGCACGACCACCACCGATGCGGACGGATTGTGGGGGACGAGCGGGCTAGACCCGGGCGAGTACAGGGTGTCGTTCCTGGATCCCGGCGGCACGTACATCCGCGAGTATTGGGACGACTGGACGGTATTCAACAGGTCCGACATCATCACGATCACGGCGGGCGAATCGCGCGGTGACATAGACGCCGAACTGGCCGGGCTGGGTACCATATCCGGCACCGTCACGGACGAAGCGTCTTCGCCGATCGTCGGGCTGGCGGTCAAGGCGTATCGCCTCGGGCCGCTCGGGTTCCGGTGGTACCGCGACGCGATCACGCTGGGTGACGGAACCTACTCCATGCCCAACCTCCGCGAGGGAACCTACCGCATCTCGTTCCACGATCCGAGCAGTTTGTGGGCTCGCGAGTGGTACGACAACGCCCCCAGCATCACGCTGGCAGATGATTTGGCCTTGACGGCAGGCGGGCATCTGTCCAGCATCGATGCTTCGGTGGCGTCGTCTCCCTGGTGAGGGCAAGTGGTGACTGAGGGCAAGCGCGGGACAGGGATGGCGGTCGCCGTACTGGTTGCGGCGGCCGTCATCTTCGCGCTGGTGTGGTTTCCGGTCGGTCGAGGAGACGGCGACGGGAATCACGCGGACCTGCCCGGCACGTCCGGGGAAGCGACGGCGTTCCCCTCGCAACCGATGGTGCTGGTCGCGGAAGCGGTCGTGAAGCGCGCGGCGCCCGTCATAGAGGGGTCGTCGGATAGCGGGGCGGGCGGTGGCGGTTCGGCGAGCGACACAACTGCCGAAGGCAGCGCTGGAGGAGCGGGTGACCCTGCATCCGCAGAGGACGTACCCAGCGGCGACGCACAGCCTGCGACCTCGTTGCCTCCGGTAGCCGAACCGCCGGAAGACACGGTGCTCATGCTCGAGCCCGAGCTGGTCGCGAGAGGCGTCACTTATGAAGTGAGCTTCACGGTCTATGGTACGGGTCCGGAGCCGTCGAGCGTGGTCGTGCACGTTTCGAATAGCACCCCCAGCGAGGCCCTGAACGGCGCTTTCGACCCGAACGGCCGCAACCTCGTGGCCTTGGTGGACGCTGCGACGCTCGGGTCGCTCGCGACTGGGGTCGAGTACCGTGCGACACTCGCGGTCTACCTGGCGGGCCGGTTCTACGGACTGCGCCTGAATGACGTGCGTGCCGAAATGTGAGCGTCATGCAGGCATTTCTTGCACGCAAACCTGAAGGGAAGCGAAAGCCGGACAAAGGCGTGCGCAGTTGACTTCTTTGCTGGCTGGTGCGTAAATGTAGGGCGCGGGGCGCGCCCCCAACGACGTGGGCGTTTGTTCACCGCGGGGAGTGCGAAACGTAGCAGACAGTCGAACCAGGAGGCACCCCAGTGGATCCAGCTCTATCCCACGTCTCCGTCGACGACATCGAGAACACCCTCAACCAGGTCGCCGAGATAAAGGCCGCCCGGGTGGTCGTGTCGCCCGAAGGCCTCATCCAGGAGATCCACGTTCTCGCGCTTCCAACGAAATCGCCCAAGCAACTGGTGCGCGACATCGAATCCACACTCATGGCGCGCTTCGGCGTTCCTGTCGACCACCGCAAGATCTCGATCGCGCAGCTGGGCGCAGAATCCATGCCGACGGGGGCAGAGGCGGGCAACTTCCGGGCACGCATCATCTCCGTCAACGAGCACGTGAGCGGCGTGCGTGCGAGTGTGGCCGTGGTGCTCGAGATCGAGGGCAGCGAGTACATCGGCCAGGCATCCGGTCCCGCATCTCAGACAATACGCACGCGTCTTGTTGCGCAAGCCACGCTCGATGCGGCGGAGCAGTACACCGACGGCGAGTACAGCTTCGCGCTCGAAGACGTCGCGATAATCCAGCTGGGCAAGGAGCGTGCAGCCGTCTCGTGCGTCACGCTTGTTTCGCCCCCGGGCGAACAGACCTATGCTGGATCGGCGCTCGTGCGCCAGAACGAGAAGGACTCCATCGTCCGAGCAACGCTGGATGCGATCAACCGGCGGCTCGGACTGTTGACAACCTCATAGCTCAGCTTGGGCCAGCGCCGTGGCAAATGACGGTTTGAACACTGTACGCAAACGACGGAGCGGAGCGGACAGCGTTCTTCCATTGTTAGCGGAATGGGAGAGGACCTTTCTTCGGAAAAGGAGGTCTTCTTCACATGAAGCGCATTCTTGTTCTTCTCAGCTCTCTTGCCGCCATGGTTCTTGCTGGTGGCGCAGCACTGCGCTGGTAGGCTTGACGTCAGATGACCGGTGCTGGCCCATATTCTTCGGAAGTCGAGCATGAGGGTACGACTCTACGTGCTTCTGGTGTTCGCCGCAGCCGTCGCAATGGCGGCGTTGGCAGCGTCCGCAACGCCGCTCCCGGACTGGGGCCTGGTGGTCTTCTTCGGGGTGCTGGCCTCCATCTCAGAATGGGCGGCCATGACGACGGCGTACGGCGGGACTGTCTCGGTCTCGTTCGCGTTGTTGTTCGCTGCTCTGCTACTCGGTGGGCCAATTGCAGGAGCGGCCGCAGCGCTCATCAGCGCCGTGGCGATAATGCCGAGGGATCTCGCCGAACACAGGCCTGCTCACAGGATTCTGTTCAACGCTGCCATGTACCCGCTGATGGTCCTCGTGGCTGGCTGGGTACTCCACGCTGCGGACGTACCGGCGCTCGCCACCGACACAGCCCTTGCCCTGGACTTGGCGTCTTGGCTGTTGAGTTCGATTCTGGCGGCGGCAGCACTAGCGGCAGTGAATTGGCTGCTTGTCGGAATTGCTGTGTCTCTGTCCACAGACGCCACGCTTGGTGAAGTCTGGCGGTCCGAAATCCGTCAGTACCTCGTGAGCTTCGTGTCCCTCACTCTTCTCGGCGTTGTTCTAGTTCAGTTGGTTGCCGTGGCGGGTTCGGTTTCGGTTCTGTTGCTGGCCGTACCGTTCTTTGTGGCCAGGCAGACATTCGGTGTCTCTGCGGAGATTGCAAAGGCATTCAAAGATACGATTCGCTCCCTGGTTGCTGTGCTTGAGGCAAAGGATCCGTACACACGGGGCCATTCGGAGCGTGTTGCAGTCTACTCGCGGGATGTCGCCGAAGAACTCGGGATGTCACCGAGTCAAGCACAGGGCCTGGAACTTGCGGCCCTGCTGCACGACATCGGGAAGGTGGGAATCGCGGCTGCCACCCTTGGCAAGCCTGGCAGCCTGACGGGCGACGAATTCAACGAGATTCGACTCCACCCGATCACCGGATCATCGATTCTGGCCGACATCGACTTCCTCAAAGAGGTGGTACCTCTGATTGAGGCTCATCACGAGCGCTTGGACGGGAGCGGCTACCCATACGGGTTGCGCGGCGAAGCGGTGTCCCTGGAAGCGAGGGTACTTGCGGTGGCGGACTGTTTCGACGCGATGACTTCCGACCGAGCGTACCGCAACGCGTTGAGCTTCGAGACTGCTCGCGATGAGTTACTGAGAGGCGCAGGACGCAAACTCGACAGACGGTGTGTGGATGCACTGCTTGCTAGGGTCTCACTAGAACGTGCAAGAGATCTCGCAGACCAGGAGGGCGCATGGCGCGCGAACCGATAGAACGCGTCATCGAGCGCGCCTTGGTCTGGTCTGTCTTGGTGGCAGATGCTGTTGTCCTGTTCGTTTGCCTTCAATCTGGTTCGCCGATGGACTTGAGCGCCGCACTTGTCCTTGCGGGAGCGTATGCGGCACTTTCACTCGTTTCACTCAGGCTTCCTCGGGGTGACACGCTGCATTGTGGTGTTGGCATTGCGATGGCGGGGGTCCTGTCAATCGGCGGCTGTGAAACTGCGCTTGCGGTGTCGCTTGGCGGAATCGCAGCACTTCTCGTGGCACGCCGCACATCAGAGGAAGAAGGGCTTGCTCTCGATCTCGTTCGCGCTCCTGTTCTGGTCACGGGAGCGTACTGGGCCTTGGGTCATGTGCAGCAATGGATGGCCCCAGGTGTGGGTCAGCTAGAGAGGCTCGTCGCGTACATGGCCTTGGCGTTTGCGTACGTCCTGGTCGACATAGTCACCTATGTTGCCCTCAGTGCTCTGATCCACGGCGAGCGCTTGCCTGGGGCTCTGGCAAGCTTCCTGAGACTCGTGCTTGGTGTGTATCTCGGACTGACCTCGGTAGGAGTTGTGCTCGCGCTCGTGTACAACCCGGAGAGCTGGCCGAGTACGCTGCTGAGCGGGGCAATACTCGTACTCCTCATGCTCATCATGAAGCACAACTTCGGCTTATTCCTGCAGGTGAAGATAGCCTATTATCGTACGGTAGGGGTGCTGGCCAGACTCGCGGAGTTCGAACGCGAGGAGGCCAGGGGCCACTCCGAGCGCGTGGCGGATATCGCAGCAGGTGTAGGCAGAAGGCTGCACATTCCCAACCGCGACCTCGAACGCCTTAATCTCGCGGCATTGCTCCACGCGGTTGGACGCTTGCAGTCTACAGTTGTGGCCGAGCCGGACGAGGGGCATGCGCGCCTGGGAGCGCAGATTGCCGAGAGCATCGAGTTCCTGGCGCCGGTTGCACGTATCGTGGAGTCTCATCACTGCAGGGCGGGGGAAGCGAAGGACAGCGAGGAACACTACTTGGCACACATCGTCGGGGTGGCGTGCGAGTTCGATCAACTCGCGACAAGATCCGATGGGCTGCATGCGGAACTGACGGCGTGGGAGGTAATGCGGTCCAGACCGGATGACTTCGATTCCGAGATTGTCGATGCCCTGCGCGACTACCGGGGATTCTGAGCAAGCCATGATGATTCTCGAGACTGTTCTGCTCGGTCTTGTTGTCGGATTGGCCACTCGCGGAACTGTGGCCAAGATGCAGGACGCACGCCTGAATCACGAGCGCTACTTTATCCTTGTCTTGCTGCTGTACCTCGCCTGGCCCTCTCTTGGCAACTGGCTTGGAGTTGGCCAGCGCGAGTTCATCAGCATCTGGCTGCTTCTTGCTTCATGCGTCGCAGGGCTTGCACTCATGAACACGCGGTACGTCGGTATGATTCTCGCGGTTGCAGGCCTGGTGGCCAATATCCTAGTGGTCACTCTGAACGTGGCCATGCCTGTTCATCTTCAACACGCTGGCACGGATGCCGAACGCGTTCAGGAGCGTATAGCGGACTCGATGCTTCATGAGCCGGTGACCGACCAAACGCTTCTGCCACAACTGGGCGATACGCTGTTCGTGCCCGGTCCGAGCTGGCATCGTGCTCTGGTGAGCTACGGGGATCTGCTCCTGGCACTCGGTGTTGGAGCCGTAGTCGTGCAGATGATGCACAGTCAAGGAGATCCCGCTCGCGACTGAGGCTTGCGGGCAGCGCCTCAGCGTGGTATGAGTTCAACACCTTCGGAGTCTCGCTCCCACTCACCGTGCACTAGGAAGGTGACACGTAGTGGGGAAGCTTCACGGACCCGGCCAGCAAGGCGAACGCAGCGGACGAGCGGGGGAGCGCGTGACGTCGAGGGGGAGGTCGGGTGCCATGGAGATTGAGCGCGTCCGACTCGCCTACCCGATACTTGAATCGACGATTCAGCGCGCCTTTCTCATTGCGCCGGCCGGATACGGCAAGACTGTGCTTGCGCGACAAGTCATGGAATCAACGAAGTTTGAGAAGCACCTTTGGATCGACTGTCGCTCCGCGGACAAGGAAGGCACTCAGTTACTTGAGCAGGTGCTTCGATCCGCCAACGTGCCTTCACTCGGCCATCAACATCGCTCAACGCTCCTTCCAAGCATCACCGAGGCTGACGTTGAGGGTGCGGTGCACGATGCCCTGAGACGACTGGGCGGATCATCGCTGTGCCTTGTGCTGGACGATTTGCCTTCGAATGCCGATGAGAACGCCGTTGACTCCATACTGCGCGCAATGGATTCTCTGGATGTCACGCGCTCGCTTCTCGTGGTGACATCTCGCAGTCCTTTCGCTGCTCAAGGCCAACAGTATGGCGACTTCCTCGTGCTTGACAGCAGCTCACTCTCTCTCGATCGGGAGGAGATGACTCGCCTTCTCGCATGTCAGCTGGGCGAGGAACCAGAGAAGACAACCGTCGACGCCTTGTACGCATTGTCTGAAGGTCAGCCAGCCCTTGCCTCCCTGCTGAGTCGGTACTGCGTGCTCGGACGACTGGACGACGTGGTTCAAGGCAGGGCAAGCGCGCCAGACCTGGCTGGCCTATTGGAGCGAACTGCAACCGAGCAGCTCACACCCACGCAGCTCAGCGCCCTCTACATGGCATCTCTTCTTCGGTCGGGTGGAATGACAGAGATTGTCGGCACGCTTGCCGAGTTCACTTTCGAAGACATCTGTGCCGTGTCCACCGCCATACCCCTGTTTGCCCTCGATGAGAAGCACGGAATCGCAGCTCGCTTTCGCGTTCACGACCTCGCGGCGGTCACGTTTGCAGCGTCTGGCTTCGCAGGGAGACACGTGCCGAATCATGCTCGCATCCGGCGCTCCGCAATACGCGTGCTCCAGTCCAGAGAAGACTATGAGAGAGCGCTGGAGCTGCTGCTCGTCTCCGGAAACCAGACCGAGCTTCTCTCGTTCTTGGTCGAGAACGGGGAGGATACTCTGGCAAGGGGTTCTGCAGAGCTACTGTGTGATGCGCTCGGGGTTCTCGATTCCGCCCGTTTGCTGGCGACACCCGCCCTGTTGCTGCTCCAGGCCAAGGCGCTGAGGGACTTGGGCGAGCTAGCCAACGCGATTGCCAAGGCTGCAATTGCCCGAGATCTTGCCGAGTGTGATGGAGACAACGCGCTTCGATCTGCGGCCACCCTCTTGGTTGCGAGACTGCATCTGGATCAGGGCGAGTTTGAAGCAGCAATCAGCTCCCTCGATGCTTTCGTAAGAATGGCATGCGCCCGGCCAGATAGTGACGACACCGTCTTGGCGCATGCGTACCTTGGCACGAGCCTCGCCCTAGTGGGCGAGCTCGAGGCTGCGGCTCAGCATGTGGCAGTCGCTCGCGGCGAGCTCCAGACGGGATCGAGATCTGCTGAGATCAGCGCCAATCTTCTGACGATGGTCGGCTTCATCGTGGGATACATTCACGGCAGATGGGACGAGGTGCAGGGCATGTTCGTGTTTGCGAACGCCTGGAACGAGGCATCTGTTCCCGCCAGTCTGCTGATGAAGACAGAATCCAACAGAGCCGCGGTTCTCGTTGACGTGGGGCGGCTAGAAGCTGCGAGCGGCATTCTACAATCTCTCCTCGAGTCCAAACCGCCGCAAGGCATGAGGACGTCAGTGCTTGGCAATGCTGCGGCAGCGATGGCGGGCCAAGGGGAGTACGGCGAAGCAGTCCGCATGATCGCAGAGTGTGATCGAATCTGCGTCGCCTTGTCGGACCACTCAGAGCTGCATGCAGGCATCTGCTATTCTGGGCCGCTTCTCAGGGCCTGTGGCGATGCCATCGGAGCACTTGAGCGCGCTGAACGGGCGCTTGAACTCTGCCGCCATGCCGATCGGTCCATATTCAAGTGGCTCGCAGTACTCGAAATAGCGGCGAGTCAGCTGGCGCTGGGGAATCCCGACGCCGCACTCGCTCGGGCAAGCAGCATTCGCGCAGAAGCCGATCATGTACCCGCCCTCTACACCATGCTTCGCGCCGACATGATTCTTGCCGAGATTGCGCGCAGAGAGGGCCGCGTGGAGGACGCCGTCAACCTCCTTCGGCGGCACGAAGACTACATCTTGACTGAGAGTTCGAACTGGCAGGTAGGAATGTACGTGCGCAGCTTCCCGCATCTCTTGGGCCTTCTCGCTGAGGCGATAGACCCAAGTCGACTGCCTGCACACCTCCTGAGAATGGTGCTTCCTCGAGATGCCGAGCGGACCCTGTTGATGGCACGAGAGGTCATGCAGCTGGACCGCTGGTTCGTTCTCGCCGACAGGATAGTCGGGGCAGACGAAGCCGCTCGCTTGAATACCGAGTCGACCTTGCCGGTGTGCGAGGTGCGCTTCTTTGGCGGTCTCGATGTGACTGTGGGCGATCGGGTAGTACCCGAGCGTGCCTGGCGTAAGCGGAAGGCACGGCTGCTGTTTGCGATTGCGGCGCTCGACAACGGTCACGACATACCTCGGGAGAAGATATACGAGCATCTTTGGCCCGATATGGACGAGGAGCGTGCGAGGAACAACTACTACGTGGTCTGGAGCGCCATGAAGGCGGCCCTGCTCGGGTCCTCAGAGAGAGGCACGCCATTTCCGTACGTGCAGAACGCTGGAAACGTCTGCCGAACCGAGAGTCGGCTCGTGCACACTGACGTTGCGGATTTCGACGGTCTGGTGGCAGATGCACGGGTCGCCGACGAGAGGGGCGACGTCGATGCCGCCGTGGCCGCGTACGAGCGGATAGCGGGGCTCTACCGAGGCGATCTCTTGCCCGGGGATGTCTACGAGGACTGGTTCCAGCCAGTGCGCGACCACTGTCGCCAGCAGTTTGCCGACTGTATGCATCGTGCGGGGGAGCTGCTGCTCAGTAGGGGAAAGCCGCTGTCCGCAGCGCGCTTGCTGCGGCAGGCCATTGCGGTCGATTCGTGGCGAGAGGATCTGTATCAGATTCTGCTGCGCTGCCAGATTGCCGTCGGCCAACGCAGCGCCGCAATCGAAACATATGTCGCGTGCAGAGTCCGGCTGGGCGACGACCTGGGAATCGACCCGTCGTCAGAAACGAAGCGGCTGTACGAACAGATCCTGGCGATGGAGGACACGAGCGAGGACTCCGAAGACGTGACGGAGTCCTGGTAAGAGGCTGTTAAGTACCTGAGGCTACAGTCCTCGTGTCGGAGCGAGTCCGACACGGCGCACGAGGTTTGTCGGGTCCCGGGAACGGCAGTGAGAACGGCGTGTTGCTCGGCCGAAGGTGAGGAGAGGGAGACTCCTGAGGGGCACCGTACGCGGCCGGAAAGCACACCCGTCTGACCCGAAAAGCGAGGTGTGCGCCACGGGGGTCGGGAGTGCGTATGCACCCCGGCCCCTACCGTCCCTCCCCCCACCCTGTGCTAGAATCTTTCCTGCCGTTCCCACGCAATAAAACCCCTGCTAGTAAAGGTTGTAGATAGCATGGCAAACATCCTCGGGAAGCTTCTGACCCTGGGCGAGGGCAGGCAGCTTCGGGAGTTCGGGGACATCGCCGTTCGAATCAACGCGCTCGAGCCTGATTTCGAAGCGCTGTCCGACGACGACTTCCCCAGAAAGACCGCGGAGTACCGCGAGCGGATCGCTGCCGGCGAGAGCATGGAAGACCTGCTCCCGGAAGCGTTCGCCGCGTGCCGCGAAGCAGCCAGGCGCGCCCTCAGCATGCGCCATTTCGACGTCCAGCTCGTGGGCGGGATGGTCCTGCACCGCGGCATGATCGCGGAGATGAAGACCGGCGAGGGCAAGACCCTGGTGGCGACCCTGCCGGTCTACCTCAACGCGCTCACCGGCCACGGCGTGCACATCGTGACCGTCAACGACTACCTCGCTCGCCGCGACAGCGAGTGGATGGGCAGGGTCTATCACTTCCTCGGCTTGAAGGTCGGGCTGATACAGTCGCAGATGCCCACCGCGCTTCGGGTGACGGCCTACGAGGCGGATGTGGCCTACGGCACGAACTCCGAGTTCGGCTTCGACTACCTGCGCGACAATATGGTCGTGCGCGGCGAGAACCGCGTGCAGCGCGGCCACCACTTCGCCATCGTGGACGAGGTCGACTCGATCCTCATCGACGAAGCGCGCACCCCGCTCATCATCTCTGGCGCGGGCACCAAGTCGGCCGACACCTACAAGTCCTTCGCGAAGGTCGTCCCGCGCCTGCGCGACGGGGTCGACTTCGAGCTGGACGAGGCCAAGCGCACCGTCGCCCCCACCGAGAACGGCGTGGACAAGGTCGAGCAGGCCCTGGGCATCGAGGACCTCTACTCCGACCCCAGCGGCCAGATGGTCAACCATCTGCAGCAGGCGCTGAAGGCCCAGTTCCTCTTCAAGAAGGACGTGAACTACGTCGTCAAAGACGGCGAGGTCATCATCGTCGATGAGTTCACGGGCCGTCTCATGTACGGGCGCCGCTATTCGGAAGGCCTGCACCAGGCCATCGAGGCGAAGGAGAAGCAGCACGTCCGCGAAGAGAACCAGACGCTGGCGACCATCACGCTGCAGAACTACTTCCGCATGTACGAGAAGCTGGCCGGTATGACCGGTACGGCCGTGACCGAGGACCAGGAGTTTCGCGAGATCTACAAGCTGCCCGTCATGGTCGTTCCCACCAACATGCCCATGATCCGCGACGACGTGAACGACCTCATCTACCGCAACGTGGATGCAAAGTTCTCCGCGGTCGTGGACGACATCGCCAACCGCACCGAAGCCGGGCAGCCCTGCCTCGTGGGCACCATCTCCATCGAGAACTCCGAGCAGCTCTCGCGCCTCCTGCAGAAGCGCGGCGTGAAGCACGAGGTACTCAACGCGAAGCACCACGAGCGCGAGGCGCACATCGTCTCGCAGGCGGGCCGTCTGGGCGCCGTCACCATCGCGACCAACATGGCCGGCCGAGGCACGGACATCATCCTCGGCGGCAACCCCGAGTTCCTGACCGAAGACATCCTACGCGAGCGCGGCGTGCAGCCGGAAGACGCCACCGAGCAGCAGCAGGCCGATGCCCTCGCGGAGGCGAAGCGCGTATGCGCGGCCGAGCACGTGAAGGTCGTCGATGCCGGCGGGCTGGCCGTCATCGGTACCGAGCGACACGAGTCGCGCCGTATCGACAACCAGCTGCGTGGCCGCTCCGGCCGCCAGGGCGACCCCGGGGCCTCGATCTTCTACCTGTCGCTGGAAGACGACCTCATGCGGCTCTTCGGCGGAGAACGAATGGACCGCGTATCCAGGATGATGGAGCGCACGGGCGTGCCCGACGACATGCCCATCGAGGCCAAGCTGGTTTCTCGCGCCATCGCCAGCGCGCAGCAGCAGGTCGAAGCGATGAACTTCGGCGCACGGAAGCACGTGCTCGAGTACGACGACGTGATGAACAAGCAGCGCGAGGTCATCTACGCCGAGCGCAACCGGATCCTGGACGGCAAGGACATCCACGCCCGCGTCGAGGAGATGGTGGGGGAGACCATTTCGGCCGGCGTTCTCGATTTCTGCAACGAGAACGTCTACGCCGAGGAGTGGGACTGGGACTCCCTGTCCACCTGGTACCGGGATCTCACCGGTCTGCCCGACGAGGTCGCCAGGCATCGCGGCGAGATCGAGAACCCGCACGAGCTCGCCGACGCGCTGGTCGAGACCGCGCTTGCGACGTACAACACGCGCGAAGAGGAACTCGGCGCCGACAACCTGCGTCAACTCGAGCGGCAGGTCATGCTGCGCGTCATCGACACGCGCTGGATGGAGCACCTGCACGAGATGGACTACCTCAAGGAAGGCATCGGCCTGCGTGCGATGGGACAGCGCGACCCGCTCGTCGAGTACAAGCAGGAGGCCTTCGAGATGTTCGGCGGGCTCGTCGCCCAGATCAACGAGGACTTCCTGCGCACGATCATGCGGATCCAGGTGGTGCGCGAGCAGCCTTCTGCCGAAGCCCCGGTCCGGGACGTCTCGTACTCGGCGCCTTCCGAGTCCACGATCTTCAAGGGCGCGATGCAGGCGGCCGAGTCCGCCGGCGTGAGCGGGCCGTCTCCCGACCAGATCGCGTCGGCTGCCGCTGCGGCGGGAGGCAGAGCGGCGTCGTCCACGGTCGTGAAGGACAAGGAAGACCCCTACGCGAACGTCGGCCGCAACGACCCGTGCCCGTGCGGGAGCGGCAAGAAGTACAAGAAGTGCCACGGGGCGACCGTATAGGGACGGTTTGCCCTGCGTTGAGGTATGATGATGCAGGCACTCGGTGCCAGTGTAGCTCCGGAGCCGGCACCCCGGGAGAAGCGTGGACGCCAAACAAAACTGCTGGGAGTTCAAGAACTGTGGTAGAGAGCCAGGAGGCCGCAACGTCGGCATCCTTCGGGCGTGCCCGGCGGCCATCGAATCTCGTCTCGATGGTGCCAACGGCGGAAAGAACGCCGGTCGCTCGTGCTGGGTCGTTTCGGGCACTGTCTGCGGCGGCCAACTCCAAGACAGTATCTCCGAGAAGATCAAAGATTGTCTCGATTGCGACTTCTTCTCCTCGGTCCTGACCGAGGAGCGAGAGTCATTCGTTCACTCGCAGGAACTCCTGGACTTGCTCTAGCGAGAGTCTGCCCCGCCGACATCCAAGCCTCCACAACGGGTAGACACATACGAAAGCGTGATTCGGACGAATCGCAGCGGATCCGATTTCGCGGGGTCTGCGGAGTGGAGGCGCAATGGCTGACGTCGAGAAGCGCTACGCGCGTCTGAGGGTCTACAACGCGCTGATGGGGTTGTTCCACGCAGGTCAAGGGGCGGCGATAGTCGCGCTGTCCAACGACTTCGCACTTCCAGTCACCGCTTCGTTCATGAAGGGTCCACCCGGCACACCGCCCGGATCGCCTGAGACACTGTTCGAGATTCCGCTGGGCTACGCGGTCGCAGCGTTCCTGTTCATGTCTGCCGCCGCCCACTGGATCCTCGTAATGCCGGGGGCATTCGACTGGTACAAGCGCAACCTCGGCAGGAACCGCAACTACGCGCGATGGATCGAGTACTCGTTCAGCTCGTCGCTCATGGTCGTCCTGATCGCCTTGCTGCCCGGTATCTTCGACATCGCCGCGCTCATCGCGATCTTCTTCGTGAACATGTCGATGATCCTCTTCGGACTGTTGATGGAGCACTACGAGGAACCGGGTCGGCCGAATTGGATGCCGTATCTGTTCGGTTGTCTCACAGGAATCGTCCCGTGGGTCGCCATCGGCATCTACGTGTGGAGCCCGGGCTCGGCCGCCGAACCGCCCGCGTTCGTGTACTGGATATTCTTCTCGATCTTCGTCTTCTTCAACAGCTTCGCGATCAACATGATCCTCCAGTACAAGAAGGTGGGTCCCTGGAAGGACTACCTCTTCGGCGAGGCGACCTACATATTGCTCAGCCTCACCGCCAAGTCTCTGCTCGCGTGGCTCGTGTTCGCGAACACGCTCGTCCCGACCTAGGGCGCTTTTCCGCAGCACAGGTACCCACTTCGCGCACTCGCCCCCGCAACGCTAGAATGAGAAGCACTGGGGGGGCGTAAGCCCCACCCCCGTCACCGGCACCGGGGGGAGTCTAGGCTTGTGAAGCAGAACTGTTGGGAGTTTAGGGGATGCGGTAGGGGGCCGCACGGTTCGAAGGTCGACGACCTAGGCAAGTGCCCTGCCGCCACCGAGCAGCGCCTGCATGGCGCCAACGGAGGCAAGAACGGCGGACGGGCCTGCTGGGTCGTTGGGGGAACGCTCTGCGACGGTACGGTTCAGGGATCGTTCCACAAGAAGCTTTCGAGCTGTCAGGCGTGCGAGTTCTTCTCGGCCGTGGTTCGCGAAGAGCAAGACTCGCTGATTCGCACGTCGGAACTGTTGAAGAGGTTGTCCTAGGATCTGCGCGAGAGCACCATCGTCGTATTCGCGCGTCGCACTCTCGAGCAGCGGGCTCGTGTCGTCGAGCGCGTGCTACAATCCGTGTGCCCCGTAACCAGCGGGTAAGCAATTGCTGTCCACTTCGAACGACCCCACCGCTATGATCCAAGACCGCACACAAGACATCACGGCGATGCGCGAGCGTGTAGAGCGCATGGCCGAATACCTGCACCTCGAAGCCAAGGGTGACGACATCGTCGCACTCGAGACGAGGACCACCGAGCCGGGTTTCTGGGACGACCAGTCTTCGGCACAGGCGATCATGGCCAATCTCGCAGGCCTGAAAGACGAGGTCGCGGCATACGAGGAGTGTTCTTCGGCAGTTGACGATCTCGAGGTCGCCAACGAACTGGCCGTCTCTGAAGGCGACGAGGGCATGGCGCGCGAGGTCGAGGACGGCCTTCGCGCTCTCGAGAAGCGGCTGGAGTCGCTCGAGGTCTCGACCTGGTTCACCGGCGAGTTCGACTCGGGCGATGCGATCGTGACGATCGTGCCGGGCCAGGGCGGGCTGGAGGCACAGGACTGGACCGAGATGCTACTTCGCATGTATGCGAAGTATGCCGAGGGCAAGAAGTGGAAAGTCGACATCCACGATGCGCCTGAAGGCGTCGAGCTGGGCATCGACCGCGCTGTCTTCACGGTCCACGGGCGCAACGCCTACGGGATGCTGCAATCCGAGGTCGGCGTGCACCGTCTGGTGCGCATCAGTCCTACGGACGAGAAGAAGCGTCGCCAGACGACGTTCGCAGGAGTGGAAGTCTTGCCGGTGCTGCCGAAAGAGATCGAGGTCGAGATCCGTGACGAGGATCTGCGCATCGACGTCTTCCGCTCGAGCGGACCGGGCGGCCAATCCGTGAACACGACAGACTCGGCGGTGCGCATCACGCACGGCCCCAGCGGCATCGTCGTGAGCGTCCAGAACGAGAAGAGCCAGCACAAGAACCGGGATACAGCGATGCAGATCCTGCGTTCGCGCCTCTACGAACTCGAGGAGGAGAAGCGGCGTGCCGAGATCGAGGAGCTGCGCGGCGAGCGCAAGGAGATCACCTTCGGCAGCCAGATCCGCAACTACGTGCTCTACCCGTACCAGATGGTCAAGGACCTCCGGACGAGTTTGGAGACCGGCAACGTCGACGCGGTTCTCGGCGGCGACATAGACGAGTTCGTTCTTGCTTTCCATCGCTGGCGGGTGAAGCAGGAGCAGGCCGAGACGGTGGGTGCGACGGCTGACGTCGAGGCCGAAGGCTAGCGTGATGCGACTCCGCGCCGACCTCCACACGCACACGATTGCATCGGGTCACGCATTCTCGACGGTGACCGAGGTCGCCGAGGCGGCTCGCGCCGGGGATCTGGACCTCATAGCGATCACGGACCACGGGCCCTCCGTCCCCGGTGGTGCCGACCTGTGGTACTTCTGGAACCTCAAAGTCGTGCCCAGCATCCTGGACGGGGTGCGCATCGTGAAGGGCTGCGAGGCGAACCTCTCGCCGGATGCATGCGCCGAGAACGGCATCGACATCCCGGACGCGGTCCTGGAGCTGCTCGACATCGTGGCGGTCGGCTTCCACCCGCTGACGGGCTTCGACGACAAGGATGCCGGCCGCAACACTGAGGCGCTGCTGCGCGTCGTTGCGAATCCCCTGGTCGACATGCTCACGCATCCGGGCAACGGCGAGTTCCCGATAGACGCTGAGCGCGTCGTTGAGGCCGCAGTGCAGCACCGCGTCGTACTCGAGATCAACGCGCATTCCTTCGCCAGCTCAAGCAGCCGCGCCGCTCACTCGGCAGCGGAGCGGCACTTCGCCGAGCTCGCCCGCGAAGCCGGAGCGGTTGTCGCAATCGGCTCCGACGCTCACTACCACCTACACGTCGGGCGCTTCGACGACGCGCTCAGTGTCGCCGAACAGCTCGGCTACGTGGAGGGCGACATCCTCAACCGCAGCGCCGAGGCGGTACTCGAGTTCCTGCTCTCCAAGAGGCCGCGACCTCGGCTCGACTTCGGAGGCGAGTGGCGGACTGGGGGAGATGCGCCATGATGACGCGCTTGGCGAAGCTCAGGCCAGGAGAGGTGTTGAGACACCGGCCGGTTCGAGACTACGCGTGGATGACTACGGGCGTCCTCGTCACCGGTTTCGGTCTCGATGCGTTTCTCGTTCCCAACAAGATTGCCGCCGGTGGCGTGTCCGGCCTCGCGACGGTCATCTACCACACGCTGCGCGAAACGGGCGTGAACCTGCCGGTCGGCGTCCAGATGCTCGTCATGAACGTGGCATTGCTCTTGATCGCGCTGCGCCTGCGCGGGTGGCGGTTCGCGGCCAAGACGGTCTTCGGCATTGTCGGGCTTTCCTTGGCGGTCGATCTCATGGCCCCGTTCGTCCCGCACCTTGCGACCGAGGACCTTCTTCTGGCTGCCCTGTACGGCGGGGCTTTCATGGGACTCGGGTTGGGGATGGTGCTCAAGGCGGGCGGCAACACGGGTGGCAGCGATCTTGTCGCGCAGCTCGTGTCGTCGAAGGTCGCGCTTGGCCTCGGCCAGCTCACGCTTGCCGTGGACGCGGCGGTGATCGTCGTGGCGGCGCTCGTCTTCGGCCCGGAGCTGGCGCTCTACGGGGCGGTGGCCGTGTTTGTAGCCGGAGGCGTGATCGACCTGACACTCGAAGGACTGCCCGTGAACAAGGCCGCATTCATCATCTCGGAGCGCTCGGACCGGATTGCCGTCGCGATTCTGCACGACCTCGATCGCGGAGCCACTGCTATCCAAGCGCGCGGTTTGTACTCGGACACACGGCGCGAGATGATCTTCACCGTCGTGTACCGCAACGAGATCGACCGGCTCAAGGATATCGTCGGTACGATCGACCCCGGGGCACTTCTCATCATCTCTGAC
>JAOUET010000166.1 GCA_029858605.1 Coriobacteriia bacterium
GGCGAAGCGCGGGTCCGAGGCGTACATCTCGCCCAGACCCCTGTACATCTTCGGCGGGCAATCGTAGAAGCGGTCGTTGATCATGCTCCAATGACTGCGGACCAGCCTCTGGACTTCTGGCGCGTCCGGTTCGAGCCCTGCGTGCAGCGCTTCCGCCAGCCCGACCTCGATCTCGTCGCCTTGTCTCTTGATCGCTTTCCAGTCGTCGGTGGTGTAGCGCGCGGTACGGCGCGCACTTTCCTTGAAGGCTTCCGCCTCACCCCAACGTTCGCGCGCCTCTTGTTCGTACTCGCTGGGATCGAAGTCTGAGAAGACCTCGGCAATCTGGTCTTTTGTCACGGGAGACCCCTTTGCAGATCCACGATGGTGCCGGCGACGCCGGCGATGCCCGCAAGTCCCCAAATCCATAGAACCCACGTGCCTTCGGCTTTCAGGCTGTTGAACATCGGAACCCAGTAGACAAGAATCGCCGTCGCCAAGCCTCCCAGCGCAGCGGTGACGATCGTGCGAACGGCGCTCGGCAGGACGTTCCTCCAGCTGGCGATGACGATCGCGAGGAGGCCGACGGGCATGAGCAGAAGCGCCACGCCGGTGATGAACGACAGCTCGAACCCCGCGCTAATGACCGACTCGTCCTCGAAGACGGGAATGAGGCCGAAGATCAGCATCGCGAGAGCCGCGATCGCGATCATCTTGTCACCCACAGACAGCGAGGCGACCATCTCCTGGAACCCCTGCGCCGCCTGAGCACCGTAGGTCTGCTGAGGCTGAGCCGGTTGTGACTGGGGTGGCGCAGGCGGGACCGCGCTCGATTGAACGGGCGTGGCGGCTGGTACAGGAGGCTGCGCCGGCTGTGGCTGGGGTGGGGTGGCCGAGGTCGTCGCTGCCGGGCCTTTCTCTGCCGGGGCCCCGCACTTCACGCAGAACCTTGCATCCGGGGCGAGCTCGTTGCCACATCTCACACAGAACGCCATCGCGTGCCTCCCTAGTCGGAGTGTTTCTACTTTGGATGTCGGGTCACGCGCGTGGAGACCATGATAGCTCAGTCCTACCGCGCCCGAAGACGGTAGAACCCCTCCCTTTCCTCGAGCCTCGCTTCGAAACCGAACAGCTCGGTCAGCATCGCCTCGGTGAGTACATCGCGCTTGGGCCCTTCGCAGAGAATGCGGCCGTCGCGCAGCATCACGACCCGGTCTATCTCGGGGACGATGTCGTCGATGTGGTGCGTCACCAGGACAAGGGCGTGATTCTCGGCAAGCCCTCTCATCAACTTGAGGAACCCCAGCGTCGCCCCGGGATCGAGTCCGTCGCATGGTTCGTCGAGCACGAGAGCGTCAGGGTCGTGCACCAGCGCCCTCGCGATGAGCGCACGTCTCGCCTCGCCGGTCGAGAGAGTGTTCATCGCTCGCCCCGCAAGTCCGGCTATGCCCAGATCCTCGAGCAGCCGCTCGGCTTGTGTCGACATCGCTGGCGTCACTTCGGCTTGCCGGTATAGCCCTATCGAGCCGAAGAAGCCGGAGAGCACCACATCGCGCACGCTCACGGGACGGTCGTAGGTCTCTTGGAGAGTGTCCGAAACCACGCCGAAGACGGTGCGCGCCGCAAACAGGTCGCAGCGCTCTTTGCCGCGAAGAAGTACCGTCGGCCGGTCGTTCCGGTGGAGCGGGCGCACGTCTCGTGTGAGCAGCCGAACGAGCGTCGACTTGCCGGCGCCGTTTGGGCCGATGATGGCGACGTGCTCGTTCTCGCGGAATGCCAGATGCTCGATGTCGAGGATCGGGCGTCCTTCGCGCACCACGCGCGCGTTGGCGATTTCGAAGAGTGCCGTGTCCGTCATTGGACGAGTCTATATTATGGTGCGGTGATCAACCTGCGAGGCGTGAGTCGGGAGGCCGCGTTCCATATGACCTTGCTGCAAGGCGAGGCGGGGTGGCAGGGCGACGAGGCACCAGGGGAGGAGGGTGTCCGGGCGAACCGCATCCCGCTCTACGACTACCTGAGAGTCTTCGCGCTCCTCACGGTCGTGGCTATCCACGTACTCGCCGGCTACCTCTCCAACCGGGAGACGGTCTGGTCTCCTGACTTGCTGCTCGCGTTCGACCACTTGCTGCACTACGCGGTACCGATGTTCGTCTTCATCTCCGGAGCGCTCGTCTGGGGGCGCGTGCGTTCGTGGGAGTTGTCGGGCTACGGCGCCTTCCTGAAGCGCCGAGTGGCCGTAGTCGTCGTGCCATATGTGGCCTGGGGAGCCATCTTCTATCTGCTCCGTCCGGCCGCCGAAGTCTCCCAGTTCCCGGCTTCGCGCCTCGCCGCCGTACGGGAGTTCCTGGAGCTTCTCCTGAACGGACACATCTGGTACCACCTCTACTTCGTCCCGATGATCGTCGTATTCTACCTGCTCACTCCGCTCGCGCAGGCGGTGTTGAGACGCTCGCCGGAAGCACTGCTGCTTCTCGTTGTCGGCGTTCGCGTGTTCTTCGGACCTGCCATCGTGACCGCCTTCGCAGACCTTTCCGCATACGAGGTGCTCAAGCCCCTTCTCGTAGATGTCGTGGAGCACGCACCCTTCATGGCCCTCGGAGCGTGGTATGCAGTGCGTTTCGAGGTTGCCGGTCGTGTTCTCTCGCGTGTCTGGCCTTTCGTGCTGGCGCTCGGAGCTGCGATGTGGCCCGCCTACACGATGCGCGCGGTCCATATCTCGCAGCCGTACGTGAGAAGGGTCTACGAGTTCGCGGCGATCGGGTCGCTGATACTGGGCTTCGTCGGCGCCTTCACTCTGGTCGGACGGGTTCGCAGCGATCTCGACGAGAAGGCCAAGAGCCTGGCGGATCTCACCTACGGTGCCTATCTGGCGCACCCGCTGGTCATCTTCGCCATGCGCAAGTCTGTCGGATTGCTTGGCATTGGCGCGTGGTGGGACAGCCTGCTGTTCGTGGCCGTCTTCCTAGCGATCGCGGTGACCGTCACGCTCGCGCTTGTCAGTGCGTTGAAGCGCACACCCGTTCTGCGGCGCTTCGTGTAGAGATTCTTGGGGCGTTTCGGTCTCTATTGCGGCCTCAGCGCCGCTGGCCCGGCGGCCCGGGGCCTAGTTGCCCGCGAGCACCTGTGACTTGTCCCGATCGCCGTTGCCACAGGTCACACACGTGCGCCTTATCGCCGAGAAGCCCTGGAGTGTCACATCGGGCGTGAGGTGTTCGTGCCTGACCGGTTCGTCGCGCAGTAGATCCGTGGACAGGTACTTCTTGTTATCGTCGGGGAAGACAGTGGCTACCACCGCGTCGGGCCCGAGTTCTTCGGCGACCTTCAGAGCGCCGAGAAAGTTCGCTCCGCTCGAAATACCCACGCCCAGCCCGAGTTCGGCGGACAGACGCTGGGCCATTCTGATCGCGTCGCCGTCATCGACGCTCACGATCTCGTCGAGCCACTCGAGGTCCAGGATGGGGGGCACGAACTCATCCGAGATGCCTTGTATGCGGTGCGAGCCCGACTTCCTGCCCGTGCGCAGAGTGGGCGAGTTCTCGGGCTCGAGAGGGTGAACTCGCACGTCGGGCCGTCGCTCGCGAAGGAACCGGCCGACCCCCATCACGGTGCCCCCGGTGCCCACACCGGCGACGAATGCGTCCGGCTCGCAGTCGCAGCTTCGAAGCTGCCAGTAGAGCTCCTGTCCCGTTGAAAGGTAGTGCGTCTCGGCGTTGTCTTCGTTGCCGAACTGGTCCGGCAGAAAGGCGCCGGGATCCTCTTCGGCGAATCGCTCGACCTGCTTGACGGCTTCCACGAAACCCCCGTCGTCGCGGGACACCAGCCGCATCTCGGCGCCGAGACTGCGTATCAGGTCGACACGCTCGCGACTCATCCAGTCGGGCATGAAGATCACGACCGAGTGGCCCAGTGCGCGTCCGAGGGCGGAGAAGGAGATGCCCGTGTTCCCGCTCGTTGCCTCGGCGACGGTAGCTCCGGGTCTGAGCGCGCCGGTTTGGTGGGCGCGCCGTAGCATGTGCAGAGCCATACGGTCCTTGATGCTCCCGGTGAGATTGAAGCATTCCGCCTTGGCGTAGACGCGCATATGACGGCCGCGAAGGGCTACTTCTATCG
>JAOUET010000167.1 GCA_029858605.1 Coriobacteriia bacterium
CGAGAGCGTCCATCGTCAGGTGTCCCCCTTCTCTCGCTCGTGCGCCGCAACTCTTCGGCCGTCCCGCCGAAGTACCGGACTGGTCCCGAAGAGAAGATCGTTCTCGAAACTGATGCGCTCCAGCGTAGTGAGTTCTTTGACGACCTGCGTCAGATTCTCGCGCACCTCAGGCGAGTTCACCGTGAGGTCGTGAAGGTCCACGCCGTCCAGGGTACCCTTCTTCTTCGCGTGAACGTAGGTCTTCCATGCCGCCTGTCGGATTCGCTTCCTATTCGAAGGCTTGCGAAGTGCATGAAGGATGTCCTCGCGCATCGCGTCGAGCAGTGCTTGCGGAGCACCTTTCGGCAAGGCGGCCAGTTCGCGTCCGACGTGGTCGGCGAAGGGTCGGTCCGTCTCCTGGATGATGAACTTGACGACGTGCCACGCCTCGTAGAGGTCGCTCGCCCCGGAGATTTGGCGGTCGGACAGCCAGAGCCACGCGTGAAGCCTGCGACGCCAATCCCACCAGAGAAGCGGATTGGCGAGGGCGTCATCCGGGATGAGGAACCATCCGGTGTCAAGAAGCATCGCGCCGAAGACGCCGGAGCCCTCGACCTGCTCCGCGCGCCTCTTCCCTACGCGTGCCTTGTAGACGCCGCACGAGGGGGAGGCCTCTTTCACGACCATCGCGCGCACTTGAGCTCGCTCGAGCGCATTGAGACATGCACGACTTCCTGCGACGAGCGCGTCGGTGACGTCGTGGCCTCTTCGATCTTTGACACGCGCCTTCCCGGCAAGCACTTCTTGTCCGGGCCCGGAAAGGTGGATGGGCATCCTGGGCACTCCAAGTCCCGCCATGCATTCCGGACAGACTGGAGTGAAGGAGAAATCCTGCCGCTCGCGACCGATCGTCGCGAGCGCGTCGAACGCCTTGCCATTGTAGCGGACCGGGCAGCGAAACACGCAGGCACTGATCCCGATCGGCACTCTGGCGGTGATCACTTCGGCCACGCGCCCACCTCTCCCCGGACCCCATTGCTACCCCGAACGGCAATCGTCGGAGATGTCGGAGATATACCCTCACGCGCCCCTCATCACGAGTCTACGCGCCTCAAGAGGTATTGTAGGCATTGAACCATGTCGAGGAGTGCGCATGACCCCGCCGGCCGTTATGTGGTTTCGTCGCGACCTCCGACTCGCGGACAACCGTGCGCTCACGAGAGCGCTGGCCCGCGCGGCCGGCGTGATATGCGTGTGCATGCTCGAGGACGCGGCGGGCGCATGGGCGAAGGAATCGGCTTCGCGAGCATGGCGCGCCGCTTCTCTGAAGGCGCTCGATTCGGACCTGCGCGAGCGCGGCAACGGACTTGTCGGGCTGCGCGGGACAGCACCCGAGGCCCTCGCGGATCTCGCGAAGCAGAGCGGCGCCCGTCTGGTGTGCTGCACGCGAGACTGGACGCCTGCGGCGATGGCCGAGGAGGAGGCAGTGCGTGAGGCCTTGGCGGCCGTCGGCACCGAGCTATTCGTCGCCGAAGGATCGCTACTCGTCACGCCCGATTCGATCGCGACGCACTCCGGCGAGCCCTTCCGAGTCTTCACTCCCTACTACCGTGCATGGGAGTACGAGTGGCATGTCGAAGAGCCGCTGCCGGCTCTGGAGGAGATTCCGGCCCCAGCCGCGGTCCCGACATTCGAGCCGTCTACCCCCGACTCGTCGGCGCCCGACATCGCTACTCACTGGTCGCCCGGGGAGCGTGGTTCCCAGGAGTCCCTGACTTCCTTCGTCAACGAAGCTCTGGCCGACTACGACCAGAACCACGATTTCCCGGCGGTGCGAGGCACCTCCCGCCTCTCGCCGGCTCTCGCGTTCGGCGAGCTGTCGCCTCGGCAAATCGCAGTGACCGTGGTCGACATGTACGTTGCCGCCGGTGCCGCCGCTCCGTACCTGCGCCAGCTCGCATGGCGGGAGTTCGCACACCATGTCCTTTACCACGCGCCGTCCCTGCCCGACCGACCTTGGCGAGCGGAGTACGAGGTGATGCCCTGGTGCGACGACGAGGGGGCACTCGCCGCGTGGCGCGAAGGCATGACGGGCTTCCCGTTCGTCGACGCGGGAATGCGCGAGCTGCGCGAGACCGGATGGATGCACAACCGGACGCGTCTGGTGACCGGCTCGTTCCTCGCCAAGGACTTGCTCGTCCCCTGGCAAGACGGAGAGCGCTGGTTCTGGGAACGACTCGTCGATGCGGAGCTCGCGGTGAACGCCTTCAACTGGCAGTGGCTGGCGGGTTCGGGTGCGGACGCGGCTCCCTACTTCCGCATCTTCAACCCGATGCTGCAGGGACGCCGGTTCGATCCCGACGGCAGCTACGTGCGGCGCTGGGTTCCCGAACTCGCGCAGATGCCGGCGCGCTGGATACACTCGCCTTGGGAGGCTCCCGCCGAAGAGCTGTCGAAGGCGGGGGTGGTCCTCGGCAAGACGTATCCCCGGCCGCTCATCGATCACTTCGAAGCGCGCGACAGAGCGCTTGCAGCCTACGAACACGTAAAGGAATCGCGAAGCGGAGGTGCGTGAGATGAAGCGCGCGTGGCTGCCGATCGTCGCGGCCGTGTTGGTTTGCGGCGCCGTAGCGGCGGGATGCGTTCAGGTCAAGGAAGGCGATCCACCGCCCAAGGAAGTCGAAGACGCTGCCGAAACCGCGAAGCCCACACAGACGAGCGGCGAGGGTGACGTCCTGATGATGGGCCGCTCAGTCATGTACGGCTGGTTCGACCATTGGGGGTGGGACGGTCAGAACCCTGTGAGCGACCACGGGTTCACGTTCCACTACGCAAAACTCGCCTCACCGCCGCAGATCGGCGAGGATGCGTCCGCCAAGATCGCTCAAGCCGCGCCCGGCTCTATTGTGTTCTTCAAGTTGTGCTTCGTCGATTTCTGGGCGTCCTCCGAATCCGATGTGAACGGCAACGTCGATGAGTGCCTCGCGTATGCACGCACCGCGGCCCAGGCTGCGCAGGAGCGAGGTGTCGCGCTGATCCTCGGCAATGCACTGCCGAAGGTGCAAGGAGAAACGACGCCGGCGCTCGTCGAGACCCACCAGCGCTACAACGATGGGCTGAAGGCGCTCGCGTCCGAGTATCACGGAGTCGTCGTCTTCGACCAGTACTCGCTCCTGATCTCCGAGGACGGCAGTCTGGCCAAAGGGCTGTCGGTCTCCCCCGGAGACTCGCACCTCAACGATGTCGCCTACGATCTACTCGACGCGGAACTCCTGAATACGCTCGGGTCTCTCCCGTAGGCGCCGCTCACTGCTCCGCGAGCGCCAGCGCTTGCGGAAAGTGCCGCGCGAGATCGCTTGGCGTGTGGTCCGGCCTCGCGCCGAGAAGACGGCCGGCCTCCCTGTTCGCACGCGCCGCCACCATAGCGGCCTCGACCGTGTCGCGCCCGGCCGCCATAAGCGCGGATGCGAGTCCCGTCACCATGTCGCCCGTGCCTCCGATGGCCTCCAGTTCGGGAACGAGCGGCTCGCTGACCGTCCCCCGAACGCAGCCCTCTTCCACGACGTGGTCGGTGCTGCCTTTGACCAGCAGCACTCGGGCAGCAAGACCCTCTTGCGCCCTGCACGCAAGCGCCACGGGATCGAAGTCTTCAGTGCCGAAGAGATAGCGGCTCACGTAGGCGGGATGCGACACGCTCTCGTCGGCAAGGAAACCGACTTCGCCGACGTCCGGCGTCATCAGTTCGAACCGCCCGCCGACTCCTGAGGCGCGAGCAGCGTACATGCCACCGGCATCGGCAACGAGGCGCACTCCTCGGCCGAGAAACGACTCGAGCGCGTTGACGGCCTCACGCATCAACGCCATCACCGGCTGCAGGTAGTGGAACGCGACGACCGTCGGTTCGATGCGCGCGACCTCGGCTGCGAGGCGTTCGTAGACCCCGCGCGTGCCCTCTCCTCGGCCCACGTCACCACCGAGAAGCGCATGCGGTGGTTCCGCCCCGGCGTGCTGCGCCGCTTTCGCGGCCGCCAGCAGCATCGCGGCCGAGCCCTGACAGCCGCGCAGCGTCGTCTCGCCCACGCGCAGCGAGCCGTCGTCGTCGACT
>JAOUET010000168.1 GCA_029858605.1 Coriobacteriia bacterium
CACCGAGGAGCACCAGGGCAAGCAAGACCGAGGGGAGACCGATCACGACTCGTTGCCAGACAGGTCGGTCCCAGTACGAGCGCCAGAAGCGCACGACGCTGCGATCGCGTCGCTTCTCGCTTCTCAACTGCACCCGTCTGGCCGCGTAGTCGACGGCTCCGTCAGAAGTGTGCTCATCGTTTTCGCGGTTCAGATCATCCACGCACCCGTCAGTCTCCCTCCACGGGTCGTCCGTACGTCATACGCCTTTCAAGAGCAGCCCCTACACTCACCGAGCCGTCCCGCTCCACTTCGGTGGTCACTCCCGGGAACGAGGCGAATCGGGACTCCAGGCCGCCAGGCATCGTCAGCGCCTGCTCGAGGCTCCCGGCGTCGCCGATGGCCTCCACGACATACCCGCCGGTGAGCCTCATGCCGTCGAGCACCACATGCCCGTCAGCCTCCGAGAATCCCGACGTGGCCGTCACGCGACGCCCGTTGACGGATATGGCCTCCGCACCACCTGCACGCAGCTCGTGAACCAGCGCGACGAAGTCCTGTGCGAGCAAGACGTGCTCCGGGTCTTCGATTCGCACCAGGACGCCCGGACCGACCGCCGGATCGAGTCCAGTCATCAGCTTGAGCGCGTCGAGCTCTTCGGCAGCTTCGTTGAGCAACTCCGATGTGTCCTTCGTCTCGCGTTCGGCGTCGAGAATCCGCACCTCCAGGCGCATCACCTCGTCCCTCAGGCCCACGTTGACCCCAGTTATCTCCTGGATGATGATCGCGAGGTCCTGGTCGGACTGGCGCTCGATCTCGCGCGTGAACGACTGGTTGCCTCGCCACTGGGCCACGAGCAAGAACCCTACCAGCAGCAGTCCCACCGCCAGACTCGCGAGCAATCGACCCTCGTGGAAGCTCCGCTCGACGGCTCTTTCGGATTCGACGAGACGTCGAACGGACTTGTCGCGGAGCTGTAACAGCGTTTGCCTCGGCTTGATGCCCGGAGACATCACTCCCACCTCCACCGCTGAAACAGCAGGCGACGTACCTGGGAAAGGTTGTCGAAGATGCGCATGCCGAATGCGACGACCGCCGCGAGGTAGAGCTCGCGAACGCCGATCCGCTCTCCGATGAAGACGATGAATGCGGCCATCAGAGTGTTTGTGAGGAAGCCGAACGCGAAGGCCCTGTCGTGGAACGTCTGCTCGAGCGCGGCACGTATGCCGCCCAGACTGGAGTCCATGGCGGCGAGGACTGCCACCCCGAGATACGTGAGCAGCTCGACTGGGACCGAGACGCTGGTCAGTAGTCCCAGAGTCACACCGAGCGCTATCGCCAGCAACAGCACCAGCATCAGCGGTCGCCCCCTTTGATCGAAGCGGCGAAGCGCGGACGCATGCTCCCGCGATATGCGCTCACGAACACATCGTCCACATCGGCAATGGAGACCTCGAGACCGAACTGCGCTTTGTACGGGCCGAAGACGAGAGCGGCCATCGGATCGTTCAGCACGGCCTCCTCCAACCTCTCGGGCTCGCCAATCGCACGAATCGTGTAGGGGCTGCCCAGCCTGGCCGAATTGACGAGCACGGTCGTGCCGGCACACCTGATGGGCGTGGTGGCCACGATACGCTCCCCGTTGACTTCCACCGCCTCCGCGCCGCCGACGATGAGCGCGTTCACAACCGCGGTGATGTCGGTATCGTGAATCAGGTAGTCGTTGGGGTCGACGTCCGGATCGACGTCCCGGCCGTCGCCGAGCAGTACTTCCACGCCCGGGCCAGCTACTGCAGTGAGTCCTGCGGCGAGCCGCACGCGCTCCAGTTCCTTCGAGAAAGACTCGCGCACGCCAGAGTCCTCGGCGGCCTCACGCTCCAGAACATCCATTCGATCCCGCAGATCCGAATAGCGACCCTGGAGCGCCGTCTGCTGTTGCTCCATGTCTCGCACAACGGAAACCAGATCGCTGACGCGCTGTGGTCGCGATATCACAAACTTGCTGGTTGTGTTGAATGCGACCGCCACAAGAAACCCCAGTACGACCGCGACAGCAACCAGGGTCGGGCGGTAGATGCGATTGTTCATTTGGCGCAGTTCTCCGGTACGGCGGGACGATGCATTATAGCAGGTGAGAGACGCACGGTCAGTCTGCAAGGTTTCCGTTACGCAAGGGTGAACTACCCTTCAGCGAGGGCCGCCTCCACTACTGCGCGCCACTCGGACAGCAAGCCATCAGCATGCTGGGAATCCGCGCCCTCTGTGTACAGGGTCACCACCGGATGACTCGAATGAGGCAGCACGAGCACCCAGCCGTCGTCGAAATCGATATGAACGCCCTCCGTGAACTCCGTCCGGTGTGCGGCACTCGCGTGAGTGACCGCCCGCATGACCGCACCCTTCTTGCTTGCGGGACAGAAGATGCCCGCCTCGCGCTTGTGGAACGGCGGCAAAGCTTCCAGAACCTCGTCGAGAGACTCTCCCACCTCAGCCAACATGCTGCACATCATGCCGAGGCTCATTACACCGTCGTAGGAGGCCAGGAAGTCCGCGAACATAAACCCACCGGTGGTGTTGCCGGCAAAGCCGACGCGTCGATCCAAGGTGAGCGCCGCCAAAGACCGGCGCGTCCGGCCGGGACGGAGTACGTCGTGGCCGGTGCGGGCAGCGATCGCGTCCACTACCCTGGTCGCCGACAGTGGCACTGCGATCGGCAGACCAGATCTGTCCGTGCGACACCAGACGTCGACAACGGCCAGCAACGCGCTCTCTCCGTCCACGATGCGGCCAGTCGACGTTATGAACGCGAGGCGATCCCCGAGGCTGTCGAAGCGCACGCCCAGATCAGCCTGGAACGTCTCCATCATGTGACGGAGTTCATCGTGGGTTGCGCTGGCGATCTCGTCTCCCACGATTGTCCGCTCCGCGTTCACGAACGGATTGAGCGTGATCAGGTCGAGACGCCAATCACTTGTGACCTGCGGCAGCACGATCGAGGCGACCCCGAAGTTGAGATCGGCTACGACCTTGAGCCACCGCCCTTCGGTCACGCGGCGCTCGAGCGAATGGCGCAGGCCCGCGGCATAGTACTCGATTGCCCGGGGAGGGTAGATGATGTCGCCGATTTCGTTCAGGAACACGCGCCTGAACTCGCCACGGAAGTAGGAGCGTTCGAGCTTCTTCTCCTCCCACGGAGCGATGTCGAGACCGTTCGCATCGTAGAAGTGGATCTCGAGCGACTGCCTGTCCTGCGGCGATTGGCACACATGCACGCCTCCGGTGCAGCGCGTGTCTCGGGTCGTGAAGCGGTTGATCGCCGAAGACGCCACACGCAAGTCGCGTGCGTTGCAGCCCGCGGAGTTCAGGCCCGCCACCATCGCTCGCTTGACCATGCGCGCAGCCCGACTGGCATCCCTGCTCACGATGACGTGCGATCCCTTCGGCAGCATGGTTCCGAAAGCCTGCGCAGCCTTCAAAGCCAGCTCCGGCGAGATGTCCACGCCAACGAGGCCGGAGATGCCGTACTCGCCGAAGAGACTCCGCACCCCAACGCTTTCCCAAATGATGGACGAGTTCACGACCGCCGCAGGTTCGACGCGCTTGTACGGATACACCTGAACGTCGGTGCCGATGAGAGCGCCGTGCCCGATCATAGTCTCGTCGCCAATGACAGAGCCGGCATCCACGCGCGCGCCGGCACGCACGTCCACCCTTCGGCAGAGCACCGACCCGTTGACGCGGGAGTTCTTGCCGACGAACGTGTCGTTCCAGAGCACCGAGCGTTCGATGGTCGCGTCGTTTCCCACGACGCAGTTGTCCCCGAGCACGGCGTACTCGCCCACCTGTGCGCCCGCCCGCAAGGTCACGTTCGGCCCGATGACGGCCGGGCTCACGACCTTCGCTTCGGGATCGATCTGCGTGCCCTCGCCGACCCAGATGCCCTCTCGCGCCTGGACGCCCGGAATGTAGATCATGGCCTTGCCGTCGAGAACGTCGCGATGCGCCTGCATGTAGGATTCGAAACTGCCCACGTCGCACCAGTAGCCGTCCACCACACACCCGTATAGGTTGTAGTCCTTCTCCATGAGCAGCGGGAACAGCTCG
>JAOUET010000169.1 GCA_029858605.1 Coriobacteriia bacterium
AGAGGATCACGTTCGCCTCACGGCGAGCTTTGTGTCGTGCCGGCACGGTTCCGGGGCGCGACTCGGGCGGGATGCGAACGGTGACGTCGCCCGTCACCGCGGCGGTGCAGGCAAGCACGTATCCCTGTGAGACCTGTTCGTCGGTGAGCTTGGCCGAGGAGGTTGCCTCAACCGAGCCTTCCTGGACGACGACGCGACACTTACCGCACGTTCCGTCGCCTCCGCACGAAGCCGTCACAGGGACGTCCGCTATCATCGCCGCGCGCAGGAGATTCTCTCCGTCCGCTACGTGAACGGTGACATCGTCCGGTATGAAAGTGACCTTCGGCATCGCACGTCCTTCTGTCGCGTCGTCTCGACGCGCGGGTCGGTTAGAACAAACCCACAACGTTGCCGTTCGCATCGATGTCGATCGCGTCTCCGGCGGGCGTCTTGGGCAGTCCGGGCATGGTGCGCATGTCCCCGCACAGCGGGTAGACGAAGCCTGCGCCCACGCTGGCGCGGATATCCCTGATGGGAAGTCGCCAGCCTGTCGGACGGCCCTTGATCGTGGGATCGTGGGTCAGAGATAGATGTGTCTTGGCCATGCAGATAGGCAGCTCGGAGTAGCCCAGGTCGGAGTAGAGCTTGACCTTCGCCTCAGCGGCCGGCAGATAGTCCACGCCGTCGGCGCCGTATATCTGGGTGGCGATCGCTTCGATCTTCTCCTTGATGCTGGCATCGTCGGGATACAGGAACTTGAACTCCTTGGGCATCTCGCACGCCTCGACCACTGCGTTTGCGAGTTCCTCACCGCCGGACCCTCCGTCTGCGTGTACGCGATGGGACACAGCGAAGTCGGCACCGGCGGCACGAGCGCGATCCTTGATGAAATCGTGCTCGGCCTCGGTGTCGGTCGGGAAGTTGTTGACGACTGCTACCACGGGGATACCGAACCTCTTCATGTTCTCGATGTGCTTCTCTAGGTTGACGACACCCTCTGCGAGGCTGTCAAGGTCCTCCGTCTTGAGGCGTTCGTCGAGTGGCATGCCCGGTCTGACCTCGAACTTGCCGGAATGCGCCTTGAGTGCGCGCACCGTGGCCACAACGACCACGCAGTCAGGGCGCAAGCCCGACGCGCGACACTTGATGTTCAGGAACTTCTCGGCCCCCATGTCGGCACCGAAGCCGGACTCCGTCACAACGTAGTCGGCCAGCTTCAGCGCGACCTTGTCCGCGATGATCGAGTTGTTGCCCTGCGCGATGTTTGCGAACGGTCCGCCGTGTACGAACACGGCCCCGCCTTCAAGGTTCTGCATCAAGTTGGGCTTGATCGCGTCCTTCATGAGAACGGCCATGGCCCCGGCGCACTTCAGCTGCTCGGCCGTGACGGGTTCGCCGCTGCTATTGGTACCGATAACGATGCGTCCAAGCCGCTGTCTCATGTCCTGCAAGTCGCTTGCCATGGCGAGTACGGCCATGACCTCGCTGGCAACGGAGATGTCGAAACCGCTTTCACGTGGTACGCCGTCCATCGCGCCGCCGAGCCCAAGGACGATGTTGCGTAGCGCGCGGTCGTTGAGGTCAACCACGCGTCGCCAGGTTATGGAGTGCGGGTCGATGTCGAGGTCGTTGCCCTTGTAGATGTGGTTGTCGATGTAGGCGGCGAGGAGGTTGTTCGCGATGCTGACGGCGTGCACATCGCCGGTCAGATGGAGGTTGAAGTCTTCCATGGGGATGACCTGCGAGTAGCCGCCGCCCGCTGCGCCGCCCTTGATGCCGAACACAGGTCCGAGAGAAGGCTGGCGGATGCACGTCATGACCTTCTTGCCAATGTGCCCCAGTGCCTGGCCGAGTCCGACTGTCGTGACCGTCTTGCCTTCGCCGAGCGGCGTCGGGTTGATGGCGGTGACATCGATGTACCGGCCTTGCGGGCGCTCGCCGACCTCGTCGAGTATCTCGAGGGAGACCTTGGCCTTGTATGGCCCGTAGAGCTCAAGGTACTTCCCGTCGACTCCGACGTCTTCGGCTACGTCTGTGATCGGCCGAAGCGTTGCCTCTTGTGCGATCTGGAGATCGGACTTCATCGGGCACACCCCTAGTATCGACTTGTGAACATTTCTGAGTCTCGAGGGTCCCCCACCCTCTTTTGCAGGTTAACGGCTAGCTTAGCCCTAGAGGGTCGGTCTTGCAGCAGTCCTCGCGCAGAAGGCAGCGATTCTCGGGCAAGCGGGGCGAGCACTGCCGCGAGCGGCGTGCAAGAAGGTGGCGTTCACCCCCCCATTCTGGTGACTGGCGTCCTTAACATGCCTTTTCCCGAGTTGACGCTACATTCCTGCGAGTCGCTGCGTTTTCGGCTATTCGGTCGCCGAAACGGGCGGCTGTCTCGTTGCCGGTAGCGGTGGCTAGGGGTATCCTATTCGCTCACCTGCTGGCTTGAAGTCCGCACGGGAAGGCGGCCACTTGATCGAGACCCTCACGACGCTCATTCGAGACGCCATCGCCGAGGCGATCGACGCCGGTGAGCTGTCGCTCGGTGAAGTCCCCGAGCCGCATCTCGAGCGCCCGCGGGATCCCTCGCACGGTGACTGGGCCACCAACGTCGCCATGCAGTACGCGAAGGAGGCTGCGATGCCTCCTCGGCAAATGGCCGAAGCGATCGCCGCGCGGATGAGCGGGCATGAGGATATCGACGCGGTCGAGGTTGCCGGACCGGGATTCATCAACATCAGACTCTCGGCCCACGCGCTGCAGCGTGTGCTGCGGGAAGTCCGCGATCTGGGCCCCGGATTCGGCCGACTCGTCATGGGTCAAGGCGAGAAGGTTCAAGTGGAGTTCGTTTCCGCGAACCCCGTGGGACCGATGCACGTCGGCCACGGTCGCTGGGCGGCCCTCGGCGACAGCATGGCGCGTGTACTCGAGCACGTCGGATACGAGGTCCAGCGCGAGTTCTACGTCAACGACGCGGGCGTGCAGATGGACGTATTCGCCAAGTCCGTCGCAGCTCGCTATCTGGAGCTTTGCGGTCGCGACGCGGATCTTCCCGAGGACGGCTACCGGGGCGCCTACATCTATGACATCGCGCGCGAGATACTGGACGAAGAGGGCGAGTCGTGGGCCGACGCAGATGCGGCGGAGCGCGAGAATCACTTCAAAGAGAAGGCGTACGCGCAAGTGCTCGAACACCTGAAGCGCGTGCTGCACGGTATGGGCGTGGACTTCGACGTGTGGTTCTCGGAGCGCACGCTGCACTTGCCCGGTCCCGACGGTGGGCTCAGCGAGATAGAACGCGCCATCGACGCTCTGCGCGAATCAGGCCACATCTACGAGGCGGATAGCCCCGAACTCGGGCGAGGGCTCGCGACGTTCTTCCGCACCACCGACTTCGGTGACGACAAGGACCGCGTGCTCAAGAAGGCCGACGGCTCGTACACGTACTTCGCGGCGGACATCGCCTATCACAAGGACAAATTCGACCGCGGCTTCGATCGCGTGATCGACCTGTGGGGCTCGGACCATCACGGCTACGTCAAGCGCATGGAGGCCGCAGTCGCGGCTCTGGGTCACGCCGGCAAGCTCACCGTCGTGATCGGCCAGCTAGTGAACCTGTTTCGCGGTGGTGAGGTCGTTCGGATGTCCAAGCGCACCGGCGAGATGGTCACGTTCGAGGAGCTGCTCGAGGAGGTGGGCGTCGATGCGGCGCGCTACTTCTTCTTGAGACGCTCGACCGACCAGCCGCTCGACTTCGACATCCAGCTTGCCAAGGAGCAGTCGAACGAGAACCCCGTCTACTACGTTCAGTACGCGCACGCTCGAATCTGCGCGATCCTGCGCAAAGCCGCCGGAGCCGACACGGCGGACACGAGCGTGGATATCGACGGGATCGTCGCGGACCTCGTGCGCGACGACGCACCGCTTCATCTCGTGGACGCAGAAGCCGAACTCGTCTTGATGCGCAAGCTCGCCGAGTTCGAGGAGGTCGTGGGGGTCGCCGCAAGGCAACTCGCACCGTTCAAGTTGACGCGATACGCCGAAGA